>JBEKZR010000077.1:0-11780 GCA_049509715.1 Occallatibacter sp.
CACATTGCGCGGACGGCTGCAAGGTGACGCTGGGCGTGCGTCAGACCAATGATTGCTCGGAGATCGTCCGCGCCGACAATCGTGACAAGAGCGGCATCAACGGCGACTTTCTCTGCGCCAAGGGCCGCTTCAGCTTCGACTTCATCGAAAATCCCGAGCGCCTGACCAATCCCCTGGTCCGCAACAACGAGGGCAAGCTGGAACCGGCCACATGGGAGCACGCGCTGCGTCTGGCGGCGAGTAAATTGAAGGAGGTTCGCGACAGCAAAGGCGGCGCGGCTATCGGCGTAATCGGCTCCAACCGGACCACAAACGAAGAGAACTACCTGCTGCAGAAGTTCGCGCGGACGGTTCTCCAGACCAACAACATCGACCATGAGCGCAGTACGGATTACGCAGCCTTTGCTCGCGCCCTCGCCAGACACAATCGCAAGACAGCCAGCCTGCGCGACATCGCAACCGCCCCGGCGATTCTGCTCATCAGCGGCAATCCCACTGAAGAACATCCGCTGCTGGCGTGGAACCTGCGCACCAATGTGCGGCTGAACCGCGCGCGGCTCTACATCGCCAACTCCAAGCCCATCAAGCTGGAGCGCATGGCCTATGCGACGCTGCGGCTGCGCGCCCACGGCTATCAAGCCATTCCCGAGTATCTGGGCGGCAGCGACGACACAATCAAGAACGCTGTCTTCCGCAAGGCCGTGCTGGCCGAGGAATCGCTCGTGGTGATTTTCGGCCAGGAGTTTCGCGGCCAGGCTGTCGAATCGCTCGTTGCCTGGGGCTTGAAACACGGCGATGTCCGCTTTGCCTTCCTCGGCGACCACTCGAACTCCCGCGGCGCGGCCGACATGGGGCTGTTACCCGATCTGCTGCCCGGCTATGTGCCGGTAACCGCTCCGGGCGCGTTCGCCGAATACGCGGGGCTGCCTGCAACAAGCGGCAAGACGCTGCCGGAAATCTTCAAAGCAGCAGGCAAAGGCGAGCTGGGCGCATTGCTGATCGTCGGCGCCAATCCGGTGGCTAGTACGGGCGTGGACCCTGCGGCCTTGAAGAACACCTTCGTCATTGTTCAGGACCTTTTTCTCACTGAGACCGCGGCACTGGCCGATGTGGTGTTGTCGGCTGCCAGCCTCTACGAGAAGTCCGGCACGGTGACCAACACCTACGGTGATGTGCAACTCGTCAAGAAAGCCGCCGACCGCGCGGGAGTAAAGCCGGACTTCGAGATTCTGGTGCGTCTGGCCGGCGCCATGGGCGTCGATGTCAAGACGCTGGTGCCCTTCGGCAAGGGCGGCGTGACGGCCGACCTGGGCCAGTCGCGTGGCGCTCAGGCCGGCGAGGCCGATCGCCACGCAGTGTGGCTGGCGGCCAACAACCTCGAGCCCAGGCTAAGTCCCTTCGATCCGCTTGCCGTGCTGGACGAGATCGAGCGGTTGGTTCCCGGCTACAGCCTGGACCGGATCAATCTCTTCGGCGGCAACGATGTGCGAACGGAGCCCGGCTCTGTGCCGGTCGCGGCGTTGACGGGTCCGCGACCCGATCTGGTGGTTCCCGCGCACGATGCATTGTTTACCTCCGGAACGCTGGGCCGTTATAGCCCCGCGCTCAAGGAACTTGCCAAGCATCAGGCGTCAAAGCTGGTGCAGATACGGACGAAGTAGAGTGTGCTCAGGGATTCTGGGCAGATGAGCTAGAAACAACAGCAGGTCCTTCGACTTCATCCGCCGCGGCGGAGTTCGCTCAGGATGACGGTCGTAAGAGAAGAAGAGGCTGAAGGCACGTGACGATTCTCGAGTTTTTTCTGTGGAGCCTGCTCAAGGTGGCCGTGGTGACGGTGGTGATGCTGCTGGCCGTCGCTTACACCGTGCTGCTGGAGCGCAAGCTGGTGGGCCGCATCCAGAATCGCTGGGGACCTAGCCGCGTGGGACCGTTTGGCTTGCTGCAGACACTGGTGGATGGGGCCAAGCTCTTCCTCAAGGAAGACCTCATCCCCACCGGCGTCTACAGGCCCCTCTATCTGCTTGCGCCCATCATCGCCCTGGGCTGCGCGCTGATCTCGATCGGCGTGGTGCCCTTCGGCGAGCCTAACGTTGGTCCGGGCCGCCTGGATCTTTTTGAGATTTCCAATGTGAACATCGGCCTGCTGGTCATACTGGGCATCACCTCGATTGGTGTCTACGGCATCGCGCTGGCAGGATGGTCGTCGAACAATAAGTATTCGCTGCTGGGCGCGCTGCGGTCTTCGGCGCAGCTAATCAGCTACGAGCTTGCTTTGGGCCTCTCATTGGTTGGCGTGGTGCTGCGCGCGGGGTCGCTCAACCTGCGCGTGATCGTCGAGCAGCAGGCGACCAGAGGCATCCTCACCTGGAACCTTTTCGGCGGAATGCAGTTCGTGGCCTTCTTCATCTACCTCATGGCGGCCTATGCGGAGACCAACCGCTCTCCCTTCGACCTGCCTGAGGCGGAGAGCGAGCTGACCGGCGGCTATCACACCGAGTACAGCTCGATGAAGTTCGCCATGTTCTTCATGGCCGAGTATGCCAACATGATCACGGTGGGTTGCGTGGCCACTCTGCTCTTTCTGGGCGGCTGGACTAGCTTTTTCGGCGACCTGATTCCTCCGCCTGAGAACGTCTTTATCCATGCGTTCCTCCCCACCTTCTGGTTCGTGCTCAAGGTCTTGTGCTTTCTGTTCTTGTTTATCTGGGTGCGGGGAACGCTGCCCCGCTTCCGCTATGACCAGTTGATGAATTTTGGATGGCGCATTCTTATGCCGCTGGCCATTCTGAACATTGTGGGAACAAGCCTTTGGCTTGCGTACCGCTGAGTTACAATCGGGCTTGCCCGCATGGGATTGCAACGATGCACCTGATTTTGTTTATCGTGTTTGCGGGATTCTGCCTGGCCGGAGCCATCAACCTCCTGCTCCAGAGCCATCCCATCTCGAGCGCCCTGTCGCTGATTGTGGTGATGACCTCGCTGGCCGTGCTTTACCTGTTGCTGGGCGCGGAGTTTCTGGCCATCGCGCAGATCATCGTCTATGCCGGCGCCATCATGGTCCTATTCACCTTCGTGGTCATGCTGCTCAACGCCGGCCGGGAAGAGCGCACCCTGGGCAGCCGTTCGGCCCGTACGGTGGGCTTTCCCGCGGTCGTGGTCATCCTGGGCGTCATCGCCACCGTGATCCTCCGTGCGCAGGGCCTGGGCATGGCGGGATTGAGGGACGGCATCACCTCCACTGAAGAGTTGAGCCGCGTGCTATTCCACGAGCTGCTGCTACCCTTTGAGGTGACCTCGGTGCTTATCCTCATCGCGATTCTAGGCGCTGTTGCGCTGGCCAGCCACGGCGACACAGATCCCCACCGGAACCGGGACCCCTACGGGAACCCAGAGAGGACGGCAGGCAAGTGAGCTCCTTTTTCTCGCAGGAAGTCCCCATCGCGTGGTATCTGCTGCTGAGCGCCGCTCTGTTTTCGCTGGGCGTCGCCGGCTTCCTCATCAAGCGCAACCTCATCACCGTCTTCATGTCCATTGAGCTCATGCTCAACGCCGTGAATCTCTCCTTTGTGACCTTCGCCCACCAGTGGCACGCGGTGAAGGGCCAGATATTCGTCCTCTTTGTGATGGTTGTGGCCGCTGCGGAGGCTGCCGTGGGGCTGGCCATCATCATCGCCGTCTTCCGCGCACGTGCTACCCTGGCCGTCGACCGCATCGACCTGATGAAACTATGAACGAACCTCTCTATCTTTGGTTGATCCCGGCACTGCCGTTCGCAGGTTTCCTGATAAACGGACTCCTCGGACGCCGGCTGCCCAAGTGGCTTGTGAGCACGATTGCGTTGCTGGCGCCACTGGTGGCATTTGGCGTGGTGTTCCATGCGGCATCGGGATTGTTCGGAATTGGCCCCGCTCTCAGTTCCCTGCCCTACACCGAAACCTGCCCGTTTCCATGGATCAACATCGGCACGCTGCACATCGACTTCAGTTTCGTCCTCGACCAGCTTTCTCTCGTGATGCTGCTGGTCGTCACCGGCGTTGGATTCCTGATTCATGTCTACTCCGTGGGTTATATGGACCACGAAGATGGCTACGCGCGCTACTTCTCTTACCTGAATCTCTTCCTCTTCTTCATGACCGTGCTGGTTCTGGCCGGCAACGCGCTGGTGATGTTTGTGGGCTGGGAGGGCGTGGGCCTGGCATCATATCTGCTGATCGGCTTCTGGTTCCAAAAGAACTCCGCCGCGGACGCGGGCAAGAAGGCCTTCATCGTCAACCGCATCGGCGACTTCGGCTTCCTCATCGGCATGTTTCTGCTGCTAGCCAACTTCGGCACGCTCACCTTCAGCGAGATCGGCGCGCAGCTGGGCGCGAACCCCGGCTGGCAGGGCGGCGTACTTACCGTGACTGCGCTCTGCCTGCTGCTCGGCGCCATCGGCAAGAGCGCGCAGCTTCCGCTCTACGTCTGGCTGCCCGACGCCATGGAAGGCCCCACGCCTGTCTCCGCGCTCATTCACGCCGCCACCATGGTCACGGCCGGGGTTTACATGATCGCCCGCACCCATGTCTTGTTCGACCACTCCCCCTTCGCGCTCGGCACGGTTGCGGTTATCGGCGCGGCGACGGCGCTGTTTGCGGCCACCATCGGCCTGGTCCAGAACGACATCAAGCGCGTGCTGGCCTACTCCACCATCTCGCAAATCGGCTACATGTTCCTCGGCTGCGGCGTGGCGGCTTACTCGGCGGCCATCTTCCATTTGATGACCCACGCCTTCTTCAAGGCGCTGCTCTTCCTTGCGGCGGGCTCGGTGATTCACGCCATCGGCGGCGAGCAGGACCTGCGCAAGATGGGCGGCCTGTGGCGGAAGCTGCCGGTCACCTTCGCCGTCGCCACCGTTGGCGTTCTGGCCATCGCCGGATTCCCGCCCTTCGCGGGATTCTTCTCCAAGGATGCGATTCTCTACGCGGCCTATTTGCAAGGGCCGAGCGGACGGGTGCTGTGGTTCGTTGGAGTGGTTACGGCCCTGCTGACTTCGTTCTATATGTTCCGGCTGTGGTATCTGGCCTTCCTGGGCAAGCCGCGGGGCGAGGCTGCTCCTCACCACTCCACGCCCTGGTCGATGCTCGGGCCGCTGCTGATTCTGGCCCTGCTCTCGATCTGCGGCGGCTGGATCGGCATCGAGCGCTCGGGCGGCTGGGTAAATATGGAGCGCTTCAGCAGCTTTCTGGCGCCTGTCGTGGGTGTGCGAAG
The DNA here is from genome assembly GCA_049509715.1 of Occallatibacter sp. Lineage (GTDB taxonomy): Bacteria > Acidobacteriota > Terriglobia > Terriglobales > Acidobacteriaceae > Telmatobacter. The sequence goes on from JBEKZR010000077.1 coordinate 5,248, forward strand.
CGCAGAGGCGGGCAGCGCGGGCCTGGAGTTCCGAATGAGTGTGGCGGCCGTTGTCGTAGCGTTCCTGGGCTGGTACATCGCGCACGTGTTCTACCAGCTGAGGCCCTCGCGCCGGGCAGAGTTTGCCGCATCTTTGTCCGGCCCCTACACGGTTCTCGCCAACAAATACTACGTTGACGAGTTCTATAACGCGACGGTGGTCAAGCCGTTGCTGGCTATCTCCACATACTTCCTGGGCTGGGTCGTGGATAAGGCTCTGCTGGGCGGCGCAGCATGGCTGCTTGGAGGCCTTGCCTTGTTTACCGGGGCGCTCCTGCAACGCTGGCAATCGGGCAATCTGCGCTCCTATGCGGCGTGGCTGGCAGCCGGCGCGGCGGCGGTGCTGCTCTTCGTCGTCGTTCCCTGGTCCGCTTTCCTGGCCAACTTTGGAATTCATCTCAATATGGCGGGGCGCTGAGAATGAACGCGATAAATCAATCGATTCTCACGTTGATTCTCCTGCTTCCGCTGGCCGGAGCGGTCCTGGTGGCGCTCGCGCCCGGCCGCGGCAAGCTGCCCAACTGGATCGCGCTGATCACGGCCCTGCTGACCTTCGGCCTTACGCTTCACCTGCCTGCGCATTTTGTCCTCGGCCAAAGCGGCTTCCAGTTTGCAATCAATCGCCCGTGGATCGAGAGCCCCGCCATCTTCTACCACGTGGGCGTCGATGGCCTGAGTCTGTGGCTGGTCGTGCTTACCGGTCTGTTGGCCCCTGTCGGCGTACTCGCCAGTTGGAACGCCATCAAGGAGCGGCGCAAAATATTCTTCGCGCTTTTCCTGGTGCAGCAGACGGCCATGTTCGGCGTCTTTATCTCCCTGGATTTGATCTTGTATTACGGCTTCTGGGAGCTATCGCTCGTGCCCATGGCCATCCTCATCGCCATGTACGGCCGCAAGGACGGTCCCAGGGCCGCCATCAAGTTTTTCCTCTTCACGTTCATTCCATCGGCTCCCCTGCTGGTGGCGATCCTGTGGCTCTACGCCCAGACCGGCAGCTTCGACTTTGCCACGCTGCAAATCCTGATCGCCCACGGGTCGTTCCCCGCGGGGCCGCTCTGCTGGGCAGCCTTCGCGTTCCTGCTGGCCTTTGCCGTCAAAGTTCCGGTCTTCCCGCTCCACGGCTGGCTCGCGGATACCTTCAGCGAAGCGCCCGTAGCCCTGGCCATGGTAGTAGCCGGCAAGCTGGGCCTCTACTCCATGCTGCGCTTCCACATTGGTCTCTTCCCCGTGCAGGCGCGGGCACTGGCTCCGTATCTGATTGTCCTGGCGGTCATAGGCATCCTCTACGGCGCTTGCCTGGCGCTGGCGCAGCGCGACTTCTGGCGGCTGCTCGCTTTTGCGGCCCTAAGCCACCTGAGCCTGATCGTTCTGGGCATCTACGGCTTCACGTTTACCGGCTCAGCCGGCGCAGTCTACCAGATCCTCAGCCACGGCGTTGTCGATGGCGCGCTGTTTGTGCTCCTGGGAGTTCTCTACGACCGTTACTCGACCAGCCAGATCAACGCCTATGGCGGCCTGGCCAGCAAGCTGCCGCGCACGGCCACGCTCTTCGTCATCGCGTCCCTGGCCATGATCGGATTGCCCATGCTGAATAACTTTGTGGGCGAATTCCTGATCCTCTCCAGCACCTTTACCGGAGTAAGCCGCGGCTGGGCGATCGCCGCATCGCTGGGCGTGATCCTCAGCGCGGCCTATATGCTGTGGCTGGTGCAGCGTCTTTTCTACGGGCCGGAGAGCAAGCTGGCTGCGTCGAAGCCCGCCGTTGACCTGGACGACCGCGAGCTGGCGGTGCTGTGGCCATTGGCCGTGCTGATGCTTGTGATGGGGGTGGCGCCATCGATCTGGTTGCCGTCGATTGAACAGGGCGTGCCTATTCCGCAGTGGAAGGAATCGGCCGCTTTACCGGCATCCGTTCTGCCTCAATCAGCACAGTCTACTTCGTTCCATCGGGAGGGTCAGCGGTGAATCCTGTTCCCGATATCTTCCGCATCCTTCCTGAGGTTATCCTCACGCTCACCGGCGTGGCCGTGATGCTGCTCGATGCCTTGATCCCGCCCGCCTTTCCGCGCCGTCCGCTTGGCTGGGTCGCGGCGCTCGGAACCACGCTGGCTCTGTGGGCCAGCGTAGGGCAGCTTTACTTTCCCCAAGGCACTGGCTTCTACGGCACGGTCGAAACCAGCGCCTTCACCATCTTCTTTCACGTTCTCATCTGCGGCATTGTGCTGGTGGCGCTTTTGCTCTCGTTGGACACACTGCCCGAGGACAGCCATCACCAGGGCGAGTTCTATGCGCTGGTGGTCTTCGGCGCGGTAGGCATGTGCCTGCTCACCGGCGCGGTCGAACTTCTGGTGGTCTTTATCGCTTTGGAGATCTCATCCATCTCCACTTACGTTCTGGCCGGTTACCGCAAGAACACCGGCCGCGGTCCAGAATCCGCCATCAAGTACTTTCTCCTCGGTTCATTTGCCACCGCGTTCCTTCTCTACGGCATTGCATTGATCTTCGGCGCCACCGGCACGACACAGATCTACGAGATCGCCCATCTTGCGCCCTCCGCGCAGAATCATTCGTTCGTTCTGGCCGGTCTGGCGCTTATGCTGGTGGGCATTCTGTTCAAAGTTTCCGCCGCGCCCTTCCACGTCTGGACGCCCGACGTGTACGAAGGCGCGCCTTCTCCAGTCGTTGCATTGCTTTCCAGCGCTCCCAAAGCCGCGGCCTTCGCGCTACTGTTGCGCGTGGTGTATGAGATGTTTCCCACGCTGCATTCGCTCTGGTCGCCGCTGCTGTGGATCGTAGCCGTGCTCTCGATGACCGTGGGCAACCTGGCCGCGCTCCGCCAGCAGAACGTGAAGAGGATGCTTGCCTACTCCTCGATCGCCCATGCCGGCTACCTGCTGGCAGCCTTTGCCGGACTGGGAACAAGCGGCATCGCCGCCGCCAGTTTTTATGCCGCGGCTTACGCGGCCATGAACGTGGGCATCTTCGCCGTGATCACCCTGGTGAGCGGATACGACGAGAATCTGCCCCTGGTCGAGGATTATCGCGGGCTCATCTACCGTTCGCCTCTGCTCGGCAGCCTGCTGATCTTCTTTCTTGTCTCGCTGGTCGGAATTCCCTTCACCGGCGGATTCTTCGGCAAGTTCTACTCCTTCTCGGCGGCGGTTGGCGGCGGAGCGGTGTGGCTGGCCATCATCGGCCTGTTGAATACGGGATTGGCGGCGGCCTACTACCTGCGCCTGGCGCTGGCGGCAGCGCAATCCCCAGCCAACACGAATGCCGGAGCTGCGACTCCTACGCCCCAGGTCGGCGTAGCGGTGGGTGCAGCCTTGCTGTTCGCGGTTGCCGCCACGCTGATCCTGGGCATCGCGCCAGGCGAGGTGTTGCGCGCAGGCGAAGCCGGAGCGCATACGCTCGAAGCGCCTCCCGCTGAGACCGGCGCTCCGGGGGTCAGTCTGCCGCGGGAACCAAAGCCGTAGTGGGCCCGGCCAGGTTTCTCTGCGTTGCCGGAGCCAGCAAGCTCCGGTAGAACGCTGTGATCAATCCCAGAACACGCTCGTTCGAATAGTGTTCAACCACCCACGCCCGCGCGGCCTCGCCCATGCGTTGGCGCCTGGCAGGATCGCGGAGCAGATTGAGCACTGCCTCACTGATAGCCTCCGGGTATCCGGGAGGAATCAGCAGGCCGGTCACCTCGGGCACCACGGAGTCGCGTGACCCAGTGGATATCGTTGTCACGACAGGAACGCCGGTAGCTGCGGCCTCCAACACCACGTTGGGAAAACCCTCCCGCCAGGTGGGCAGAACCATCAGGTCCATGGCGCGGTAGTAGGGCGCCGTATCAGCCACAAACCCGGTGCAATGAATCCTTGGATGGCTTTCGATGCGGCCCCGCAGATTGGCGCTCAGCGCATCTTCCGACGCATCGAACCAGCCCACCAGCAGCAAGTGCGCTTCCGGCTCAGCTTTCACAATTGCGTCGAAGGCCTCGATCAGTTCGGGCAGACCCTTGTCGCGAGTCAATCGCCCCACAAAACCCACCAGCGGAACTTCCCGCGGAAGGCCGAGTCGGTCTCGCACGTCGCTTCGCCCCGGTGAAAACCAGTCCACATCGACCCCGTTGCTGCTGCCGTCTCCGAGCAGATTCAGCTTGGCCTCGGGCGCCACGTCCAGAGCCAGCGCCTCGGCGCACAGACTGGCGCTGTTGCACAGCACAACTTGCGCGCAGGCTGATGTCACGCGCTCAGCTGCCAGTAAGATTCGGCGCTTGAATCCAACAGATGTGTCCAGCTTGAACCCGCGCAGCATGTAAATGCGCGCAGGGACTCCCGTCAGCCAGGCTGCAAAATTGCCCAACAGTCCGGCCTTGGGGGTGCTGAATTCGGTCAGGTCCGGCCTGAGCCGCAGCAGCAACCACCAAAGCCGCGCCAGCGACACAATATCCGCAATCGGGGCGATCTCCCGTCGTATCGGGATGGCGATGGACTCCACTCCTTCGCGCGCCGCGGTGCGGTCCAGAAGTTCGCCGGGGCTTGAAACCAGAGTCACGCGAAAGCCCGCCTCGCGCAACGCGCGCAGGCGTCCGGTGAGAGTCAGGCAGGTCTGTGGATGGGTGATGCCCACGACGATGTGGGGCGCGGGCTGCGTTGTGAAAACCTGCAGCTCAGAAGCGAATCGAGGCGCTTCGGAAACAGACATGGTACGGCCTGCACTCTCCGCAATCTCTGGGCATGTTCTAAAAGACTGCTCAGAAAATTGCTTTCAACGTAGAGGTGCGGTCCGTCATGGCTTTGTCCATGCAACCAGGTCAAATTAGGGCAACGGGGCGTCAGCCCCAAGAAAGCGTGCACTCCGTACGGTTTTTGGAGTCTGTGGATAGATTCTTAAAGAACTCACATACTGTAGCATTTCAGGACACTTAGCGAGAGTGACAGAACCAACACAAAAGTAGTAGATTGTTGGCCTATACTCACTTTCTTGTGGAAAACCCCGCCATTTGTGTGGAAAAGTCCATGTCTGAACACCCCAAAATCCTCTTGCTAATCCCACATCTTGGCGGTGGCGGAGCCGAGCAAGTAGCTGCCCTGTTGGCCCGAGGCCTATGCCGCGAAAAATATGAGCTGCACCTGGGGCTGGTCACCCAGGCCAATTCCTGCCCGGAGCCAGTGCCGTCCTGGGTCCATATCCACGCTCTTGGCGCACCCAGAGTGCGCGCCGCGCCATTCCAGTTGCTCAGGCTGGTTCGCCGGCTCAAACCGGACGTGATTCTATCCGGGATGTTCCACCTGAACTTCCTTGTGCTGCTGCTCCGCCCCTTTTTCCCGCGGGGAACACGCGTGCTGGTGCGGCAAAACGGGACCGTTTCGGCTGCTTTGGCCTTTGCAGGCCTGCCCGGCTATACCCGCCTGCTTTACCGCGTGCTTTATCGCCGTGCTGACCGGGTGATCTGTCAGACTCGAGCGATGGCAAAAGACCTCGCCGGGGAGCTTGGAATTCCTGAAGAGCGGCTGGTGGTGTTGCCGAACCCCCTGGATTTCGATGAAATTCGCAATGCAATTGAGAGGGACCCATATCTTTGGACCGGTCCCGGCCCGCATCTGCTGGCGGTCGGCAGGCTCACGCGGGAAAAAGGCTTCGACCTGTTGCTGCGGGCGCTGGTCACCGTGCGCGAGCAGTTCCCTCAGGCTGATCTGGTGATCGCAGGCGCCGGTCCTGAAGAAGCGGCGCTCAAGGCTCTGTGCCGTGACCTCGGGCTGGAGACTGCCGTGCGCTTGGCAGGCTATGTCGACCGTCCCGCAGCATACTTTTCGGGCGCATCGGCATTTGTGCTTTCATCCCGGCACGAGGGTTTGCCCAACGCGCTGTTGGAGGCAGCCGCCGGCGGCTTACCCATTGTCGCTTTGCCGGCTTCAGAAGGTGTGGCGGACCTGCTGCGCGGTCAGCCTGGCGCCTGGCTCGCGCCTGAAGTCTCCGCCTCCGCGCTGGCGTCCACTCTGCTCGCGGCACTGCAGGTCTTGGGGCCTGGTGAACGTTTTGCGCACGCATTCATCCAGGAATTCAGACTCGACCGCGCGATCCATGCTTATGAAGACCTGATCGACTCGGTCCTCACGGAGAGTCGACGGTGAACCATGTTGCCCTGGTCATCCCCGGCCTTGATCGGATTGGCGGCGCGGAGCGCCAGGTCATCCTGCTGGCAAAAGGACTGCGCCGGCGCGGCTGGCGGGTAAGCGTTGTGGCGCTTTCGGGCGCGGGAGGCGATGCGGCTGCCGAGTTGATCGCGTCGGGAGCCGCGTTCCTGAGCCTGGAGATGCGCAAAGGCCTGGCCGATCCGCGCGGATGGATTCGCTTCAATCGCTGGCTCCGGCGCGAGTCCCCGGACGTGGTCCACGCTCACCTGCCCCATGCGGCGTGGCTGGCGCGCTGGTCGCGGCTGGCAGCACCGGCGCGGGTGGTGGTGGATACGCTGCACAGCTCCTCGACGGGCGCCCTGGGCC
>JBEKZR010000078.1:0-11387 GCA_049509715.1 Occallatibacter sp.
TCCTGCTGGCGGCCGACGGAATCAGCCGCGTGCTGGTACTGCTGACAGGGCTGGCCGCGGTGGCTGGAGTGCTGTTCAGTTGGAATATCGAGCTGCGCACCAACGAGTTTTTTGCGTTCTTTCTGGCGCTGATCGGCGCGGTCTACGGAGTTTTTCTCAGCTTCGATCTCTTTCTGCTTTTTGTTTTTTATGAAATTGCCATCGTACCCAAGTACTTCCTGATCGCGATCTGGGGTTCGACGCGGCGGGAGTACGCGGCGATGAAGCTGGTCATCTATTCCTTCGCTGGCTCGGCGATGGTGCTGATCGGCCTGCTGGCGGCGTATGCGACGGCGGGCAGCCACTCGACCGGGCTGGTAGAGCTTGCGCACGCGGGGCTGCCGGCGAGCTTTCAGATGTGGTGCTTCCCGCTGGTGTTCACGGGGTTTGCGATTCTGGCCGGCATGTGGCCGTTTCATACGTGGGCGCCAACAGGGCACGTGGCCGCGCCGACGGCCGCTTCGATGCTGCTGGCCGGGGTGGTGATGAAGCTGGGCGCCTATGGGTGCCTGCGGGTCGCGATTGCGCTGTTTCCGCGCGGGCTGGACCCGTGGGGATTTTCATTCGCCGGGATTGGCTCGTGGCGCGACGTGTTTGCCGTGCTGGCGGTGGTGGGGATTGTCTACGGCGCGCTGGCGGCGCTGGCGCAGACGGACTTCAAGTTTGTCATCGGCTACTCCAGCGTGAGCCACATGGGCTTTGTGCTGCTCGGCCTCATGACGCTGAACCAGATCGGCGTGACGGGCGCGGTTTTGCAGATGTTCTCACACGGGATATTGGCGGGACTGCTGTTCGCCATTGTGGGGCGCATTGTGTACGACCGCACCCATACGCGGCAATTCGCGGAACTGGAGACGATGCACCTTTCGAGGCGGATGCCATTTGCCGCATGGGCTTTTGTGATTGCGGGAGCGGCGTCGATGGGGATGCCGGGGTTCTCAGGATTTGTGGCTGAGTTGCAGGTGCTGGCGGGGACGTGGAAGGTGCAGCCGTTGTGGGTGGCAGCGGCGGGCGTGGGAATTGTAGTGAGCGTGGCTTACACGTGGCGCGCGCTGCAAAAGGCATTCTTCAGCGATGCGCTGCCCAGCGCGCACGTGCTTGAGCAGGAGCATGGACACGAGTTTGCGGCGATCACGTGGCCGGAGATTACCGGCGTGGCGCTGCTGGCGGGAGTGAGCCTGGCAGTTGGGTTGTATCCGAGGATACTGCTCGATGCGATCGAACCGGCGGTGAAGGCGCTGCTTGCGGGAGGGGGACAATGAACTACGCAGACCTCTTTCGCGTGACGCTGCCGGAGACGGCGCTGGAAGTAGCGGCGCTGCTGGTGCTGGTGGTGGATTTGGGGCTGCTGCGCAAGGCGGCGCTTAGGGCGCGGGTTATAGTGGCTGCTTTATTGGGGGTGGCCGGGTGCGGGGCGGCGTTGTGGGCGGTGCTGCTGCAAGGGCAGGGCGGGCTAAGTTTTGAGGACAGCCATGAGTTGCTGCTGACAACGGGCGGGTATACGGCCGTGGCGCAAGCTGGAATCCTGGTGCTGACGGCGCTGACGCTGTTGCTGCTGATCGACGGGGATTTCACGCGGCATGTGGGCGAGTATGTGGCCGTGGTGCTGATGGCGGCCACGGGCGGTTTGTTGATTGCCGGAGCACAGGATTTGCTGGTGATCTTTGTCGGGTTAGAACTTTTGAGCCTGGGGCTCTATATTCTGACCGCGTTTGCGAAGAGTTCGGGAAAGAGCGCGGAAGCGGCAATCAAATATTACTTATTCGGCGGCATGTCGGCGGCGTTTCTGTTGTTTGGGTTCAGTTATTTTTACGGACTGAGCGGCAGCACAAATCTTTCTAAGATTCAACTCGTTATCTCTCTTTCAGGGCCAAGCCCCCTGTTTTACATGGCGTGGATTCTTGTGGTCGCGGGGCTTGGCTTTAAGGTGGCAGCGGTACCGTTCCATTTGTGGGCACCTGATACGTACGAAGGGGCACCTGCTCCAGCAGCGGCGTTTATTGCTTCGGTATCGAAGATCGCGAGCTTTGCATTGCTTCTTACTCTCAGCTTGATTTGGCTCTCTCCGGGAGGAGATCTGAGTAGATCTACCGAATCTATCAATTTCTATCTATTCCTGTCTTACTTATCCTGGCAGAAGCTTGGCTTGATTCTGCCGGTTATTGCTACCGCTTCAATGTTAGTGGGAAATCTGGCCGCTTTGGCGCAAGTTAGTGTGCGACGGCTCCTTGCATATTCGGCAATTGCACATGCGGGATACATACTGCTAGGGATCGCCGCCCACTCTGACTATCCAGGCCAACTAAGCACTTTGGATTCCTTTTCAAGTTCGTTTGATCCGACTATTACCAGTTCGCAGGCCGTCCTCTACTACGTCCTCACCTACGGCCTGACGACCATCGGCGCATTCGGCGTAGTCTCCGTTGTTGAACGGGCTACGGGGAGCGACCGGCTCGACTCTTTCCTTGGACTGCACAAGCGCAATCCGGTGCTGGCGGCGGTGCTGCTGGTGCTGTTTTTGTCGCTGGCGGGGATTCCGCCGCTGGTGGGGTTTTGGGCGAAATTCAATTTGTTTGCGGCGGTGCTTGGGCCTTCGGCTGGGCCGATTCCGTTTGCGCTGGTGGCGCTGGCAGTCGCGTTCAGCGCGGTCTCGCTCTACTACTATTTGCAGGTGCTCAAGCGGGCGTATGTGATGCCGGCTATCGACGAGACGCCGATCAAGGCGCATCCGGTGACGATGGCGGTGCTGGTGGGGATTGCGGCGGCGGTGGTAGGGCTGGGGTGCTTTCCGGCGCTGTTGCAAGGGTGGATCGAGAGCTTTTATCCGGCTATGTAAGGCGCCCTGATTCGGGTTTGCGGTTTCCCACCCATGCGCCAGACAGAAGGCGCATGGATGGGGCACGGGGCTATTGTGTGCTGGTGAAATGTGCAACCGCAGGTCCCCTTCGACGTTGCTCAGGGCAGGCTTTCGACTCGATGCGCTCGCTCAGGATGACAGCATTTGCGGGGATGTTGAGAGAATCCCAGGTCTCAGAATCGAGACCTTGGGCACCCATTTCATTTCATCCGAAAAATGTAAACCTCGGGGGCTAAAGCGCCTTCTTACTCCAGACTCGTACGGCGCGGCTGAAGCCCCGCCCATTCAAAGCGGCTATCTTTATCCGCGCAAAAAGTCCTTGGCCTTCTGGATGATTACGTCGCGGCTTACGTCGGAGATGGCGTCGGTCAGCGGAATCTGCTTGGGGCATGTATCGACGCAGTTCTGTGCGAAGCCGCACTCCTGAATGCCGCCGTCGCCAGCCAGGGCGCGGAGGCGGTCTTCCTTGAAGACCTTGCCGGTGGGGTGGTTGTTGAAGAGTTTGACCTGGGCGATGGTGGCCGCGCCGACAAAGCCGGTAAGCTCGTTGAACTGGGGGCAGACATCCATGCAGCAGCAGCAGGAGATGCAGTTGGAGAGCGGGTAGTTGGCTTCCTGCTGCTGGGGATAGACGCGGGGGCCGGAGCCGAGGTCGTATGTGCCGTCGACAGGAACCCAGGCCTTGACGGCCATGAGGTTTTCGAAGAGCACCGAGCGGTCCACCTGGAGGTCGCGGACCAGGGGGAACTTGGTGAGCGGCTCGACGCGGATGGGCTGCTCGAGATTTTCGACCAGCGCGGAGCAGGCGATGCGGGCTTTGCCGTTGATGCGCATGGCGCAGGAGCCGCAGATCTCCTCCATGCAATTGCAATCGTAGGTGATGGGCGTGGTGGGGCGGCCGTCGGCGGTGACCGGGTTGGCGGCGATCTCCATCATGGCGGAGACGACGTTCATGCCGGGATACCATCCGAGCTGGAAGCTCTCCCACACGGCAGGAGCATCGGGGCTGGCCTGGCGCTTGATTTCGAATGCTACGGACTTGTTTGCCATGATCCCTCTCGTCGATTTCTCCGAACTGAGTTTTCTTATCCCACCCTAGCCGCAAAAACACAAACGCGGCGAGGATGGGGCACCCAAAATCCATTAATTGGTTGCGTCGTAGCTGCGCAGGCGCGGCTTGATGTACTGGGTATCCACTTCTTCGTATTCGAAGCGGGGGCCTGCAGCTTCTCCGGCAAAGCTGGCCTTGGTGGTCTTCAGGAATTGCTCGTCGTTGCGGTTGGGGAATTCGGGTTTGTAGTGCGCGCCGCGGGACTCGTCGCGCAGGAGCGCTCCGAGAACGACGGTGCGGGAGAGCTGCAACATGTTATAAAGCTGGCGGGCAAAGGCAAAGCTGGTGTTGGCCCACTGGCTACGATCCGCGAGGTTGACGTTCCTGTAGCGGTCGAGCAGCTCGACGATCTTTTCGTCGGCCTGCCGGAGGCCCTTGTTGTAGCGGATGACGGTGGCGTGCTTGGTCATGGTTTCGCCTAACTCGCGCCAGAGTTTGAAGGGGTTTTCCGTGCCTTTATTGTGGAGCAGCCTGCTGTTGATTTCGGCCTGGCGGGCAAGCTCGGCAGCGTCGCCGCAATCGCCGTCCGGGCATTCCAGGCCATGCGTATAATGAAGCGCATTCGGCCCGGCGCGGAAGCCGCCAAAGATGCAACTGACCAGGGAGTTGGCGCCCAGGCGATTGGCGCCGTGGTACTGGTACTCGCACTCGCCGGCCGCGAAGATGCCGCGAATATTGGTCATCTGGTTGTAGTCCACCCACAGGCCGCCCATGGTGTAGTGCATGCCGGGGAAGATCTTCATGGGCACATCGCAGGGGTCTTCACCGACGAACTTTTCGTAGATTTCGAGGATGCCCCCCAGTTTTCGATCCAGCGTGGCGCGGTCGATGTGGGTCAGGTCAAGGTAAACCATGGGTTGGCCGTCTATCCCCAGGCCCATTTCGTAGACCACCTTGTGAATGGCGCGCGTGCCCACGTCGCGGGGGATGAGATTGCCGTATTTTGGGAACCAATCTTCGAGGAAATAGAAGCGCTCGGACTCGGGAATCTGGTTGAAGGGGCGCGGGTCTTTGGGAGTGCGGGGCACCCAGAGGCGGCCGCCCTCGCCGCGCGCCGACTCCGACATCAGGCGCAGCTTATCTTCGCCGGGGATGCAGGTGGGATGGACCTGAATAAACTCGCCGTTTGCGTAATACGCGCCCTGCTGGAAGACGGCCGACTGGGCCGATCCGGTGCAGACCACGGAGTTGGTGCTCTTGCCAAAAATGGCGCCGATGCCTCCGGTGGCCAGAATGATGGCTTCGGAGGGAAAGGAACGAAGCTCCATGGAGCGGAGGTTGAGGGCGGTGATGCCGCGGGCCGCACCCCTGGAGTCAAGGACGGCGGAGAGAAACTCCCAGCCCTCAAACTTGCGCACCTTGCCCGCAGCCTCGTGGCGGCGGACCTGCTCGTCGAGGGCGTAGAGCAGTTGCTGACCGGTGGTGGCGCCGGCGAAGGCAGTTCGGTGGTAGAGCGTGCCGCCGAAGCGGCGGAAGTCGAGCAGGCCCTCAGGAGTGCGGTTGAAGGGCACGCCCATGCGGTCGAGGAGGTCGATGATGGCGGGCGCGGCCTCGCACATGGCCTTGACGGGGGTCTGGTTGGCGAGGAAGTCGCCGCCGTAGATGGTGTCGTCGAAGTGCTGGGCGGCGGTGTCGCCCTCGCCTTTGAGGTTCTTGGCGGCGTTGATGCCGCCCTGGGCGCAGACGGAGTGAGAACGCTTGACCGGGACGATGGAAAAGAGATCGACGGTGCCGCCGGCTTCTGCGATCTTGATGACCGCGGCGAGTCCGGCAAGGCCTCCGCCAACCACGATGATTCTGGGTGCTGCCATATGCAATCCTCGTTCCTTTTCGCCAGACGTCTTGGCGTTCTTCGGCTGGCACTAAACTCCAAATTGCCGCAGATGATGGTCCAGATGCTTGTAATTCAATGCCGCCCACTCCTGCGGCGTCATCGGCCCGAAAAAGCTGTGCGGATGCTTCGTGCATCCTGCAGGCCCACCCGCTGCAAACCGGTCAATCAATCCGCGCAGCCGTTGCCTCTCCGCTACGAAATCCCTTTCATGCTTCACCACAAAGCTCTTGTCCGTCGGCAAATTGTGGGGCACCGGCTTCTCGCTCAAAAGGCTCGATTTAGCGCGCCGCCCAAACAGCCGCCCTATGAGGCTTCGCGGAGGAAACTTCAGCCCTACTGACACCTCCATCGCCGCTGAGCAATGCGCCAGCGCCTGCGCTGGACTCATCTTGCCCCACAACCGCTCGCTATCCGGCTGCATCTGTGCCAGGCGATCTCTTACTTCTTCCGCCGTCGCCGCTTCAAAAAGGTTTTTCATACGGAATCAGCTCCAGTAGCCGCCGGGGCTGTGGAGATCGAGATAGCCGGGTTCTCAGGCGCGTTCTTGTACTTGGGACCAACAAAAGCCCAGATGCTGGCCAGGCCCATGATCGCCAGCGCCAGTCCCATGGCTGCGCAGACCAGGCCGAAGCGCTTACGGGCGGTTCTTCCGGGTGTAATGCCCCACTTGGCGGCGAAGAGCCAGACGCCGTAAGAGAAGTGCCAGCAGATGGCGAGCATGGCGACGATGTAAACGGCCAGCATCCAGGGGTTGGCCAGCTCGTGCTGCACCTTGGCGAAGGCCGCGTAAGGGTGCTCGGGAAGCTGAACGCCCATGAAGCGCTGGCGGAGGACGTGCTGCGCGATGTAGGCGAAGGCGATGAGGCCGGTATATCGCTGGGCGGTGTAAAGCCAGTTTCCGGACCAGGGATAGTAGACCAGATTGGACTTGCCGCGCAGCCAGATGTAGACGCCGTAGCAGCCGTGATAGAGGATAGGCAGAAAGATGAAGGTCCACTCCAGGATGCGGACCAGCGGCAGGCTGTTGAGGAACCTGACCTGGGCTCCGTAAGCGGCAGGGCCTTTGAGGGCCTCGAAGTTGGAGAGCAGGTGCTCGATGAGGAAGGCGCCAATGGGGATTACGCCGAGGAGCGAGTGGAGCTTGCGCCAGAGAAAGCTGGTTCCCTGAGCGGCGCGCAGCGGAGGGACGCCGGGGCTAAGTGTGTGCACGGCAGGTTGTTGAGCAGTGGCCATTGGGGTCGAGGCTCCTACGGGCTTCAGGTGGAGGCTGTGCCAGATAGAGAGACAGAGAATCTTCGCCTAAATCCACATGCATTATTTGTGTTGCAGATCACAGCCGTCAAGGGCCCTTCGCGGCTGATGTTGGGTCAGATTCGACCAACCGGCCAACCGGATCGCCCCCACGATCCGGATTCAGGGGGTGTTTTGGGGTAGTATCGAGTGGAGTTTGTGGGAGGTTCTGCGATGCCGGCACAAAATCCGGAGGCGTGCGACGATCTGTTCGCGCAATATCTCAATTCTGGAGACGTCGCCAGTTTATTAGCTTTGTACGAGCCGCAAGCGAGCCATATTGGGCCGGACGGCACCGTAGCACACGGTAAGGACGCAATCCGATCAGTGCTTCATGAGTTCGTCGCAATGCAGCCGAAGCTCAAGGTTAGCCTGAAAAAAGTGGTGCGAGCAGGAGAGGACCTTGCTGTGCTCTACGACAACTGGACGCTCGCGGCAAGAGGTCCTGACGGTAGCCCCATTGATATGAATGGCAAAGGAGTTCACATCGTCCGCCGGCAACGAGACGGCGCTTGGCTATTTGCGGTCACAGGTGTCACGAATGCCCCTTGGGAGTAGCGGCCGGCCTAATGCAGGGCTGCCGCAAGGTCATGCACATCGCGATCGAGTTGCCGTCTACCTGGAATAACCCAGCGCTCCGCGCTTTGATCCTTTGGACGAGAGTTGTGGAAGGTCAGGCGTGGAGCATGGGCAGCAGCGCGGCGATGGCGCGGCCACGATGGCTGAGGGAGAGCTTGGTTTCGAGGTCCAGTTCGGCCATGGTTCGGTCGAGCGCGGGCAGGTAGAAGAGTGGGTCATAGCCAAAGCCGCCTGTGCCTCGTGGAGCTTCGAGGATAAGGCCCTCGACCGTGCCCTGGGCGGTATGGAGGGCCACACCGTCGCGGGCGGCGACCAGCACGCAGCGGTAGCGGGCGGTACGGCTGGCTGGCGGGACCCCGGCAAGGCGCTGCAAGAGGATCATGTTGTTCCACACGTCGGTGTTGTCGTTGGCGTCGGGCGAGTCGATCAGGCCGGAGTCGGCGGCAAAGCGGGCGGAGCGGACGCCTGGGGCGCCGTTGAGGGCGTCTACTTCGAGGCCGGAGTCGTCGGCCAGGACCAGGTTTCCGGGGACAAAACGGGAGTAGTAGACGGCCTTGTGTGTGGCGTTGGCGGTGAAGGTGGCGCCGTTCTCTTCGGGGGCAGGGATGGTGGCGAGCAAGGGCAGGGGATCGATGGCGAGGGAATGGGCCTGGGCGGCGGCGCGGAAGTCGCGGAGCTTGCCCTGGCTGGAGGTGGCGGCGTAGAGGCGGAGGGCCATGGAAAAAGTGTAACGGGCGGGGCGACATTCCATTTTCTTTCCGCTCGCGACGAAGCACAAACGGTTTTTTACAAAAGGGAGGCGGTTTGCATGATGTTCTCTCGAAAACTTCTCGTAGGAGGCAGGGGACAAGCCGCACAATGGTAAGGTCTGTTTCAAGGGGCAAGCGACAAGATGAAAAACGGAATGATGTGTTGGGCCACAATGGGGTTGGTCCTGGGAGCGGCGGCAGTGCCGATGGCGGCGGGGCAGGCTCCGGCATTCACCGGGCCAGTCGAGCTGCGCGTGGACAATCTGAAAACGCCGCTGGGCATCGACGATCCCGCGCCCCGGCTCTCGTGGCAGTTGCGGGACCCGGCGCGGGGCGCGAAGCAGACCGCCTATGAGGTGCTGGTTGCTTCGCGGGCCGAGTTGTTGCGCGAGGGCAATGCGGACGTGTGGGAGAGCGGCCGCATTGAGTCGGCGCAGTCGGTGAATGTGCGTTACGCCGGGCCGGCGGTTGCGCCGGGAACCCGCTATTTCTGGCGGGTAAAGGTGTGGGACGCGGCGGGCAATCCGTATGCGGAGAGCGAGACGAGTTGGTGGGAGACGGGCCTGCTGAAGCAGGACGGGTGGCGCGCCCGGTGGATCGGCTACGAGACGGCGGAGGAGGATGTGGTGCGTCACGCAGCGGCGGCGTGGATCACCAACCCCGATGCGCGGGCTCTGGCGGCGGAGAACAGAAGGGAACAGCACTTTGCCTTTCGCGCGGCGATGAATCTGGACAAGCCGGTGCTGCGGGCCGCGCTCTACGCGACCGGACAGGATACGGTTTCGGCTTGGATCAACGGCGAACAGGTGCTCACAGCCGGCGAATTTCCGGCGTGGAAGCAGATGCCGTGGAAGAAGTTTGTGCGCGCGGACATTTCGGGCAAGCTGACCGCCGGAGTCAACTCCATTGCCATCGAGACGGTGCATTTCGTTGACAATCCCAGCGGAGCGGCCGCGGCCGATGCACCGCCGATGATTGCCACGCTGGTGGTGGAGTACACGGACGGAACCACGGCTGACTTCGTGAGCGGAAGGGAGTGGAAGACGGCTGTTCATCTCGCTCCGGGGTGGGAACAGAAGGGCTTTGACGATTCGGACTGGAGTGACGCGGTCGAGTGGCAGCAGGCACCGGGAGCGAGAAGCCAGCCGCTGGAGCATCCCTGGATTCCCGACTCAGTGAAGGCGCTGCGGCGCACATTCACGGTAAGCAAGCCGGTGCAGTCGGCGCGGCTGTATGCTACGGCGCTGGGCGCCTACGAGATGTTCTTGAACGGCAAGCGCGTGGGCGACGATGTGCTGGCGCCGGGGTGGAGCGACTATCGCGAACACGTGAAATACCAGACATACGATGTGACGGCCCAGTTAACGAGCGGCAAGAATGCTATGGCCGCGCTGCTGGCGCCGGGGTGGTATGAGACGCCGCTGGAATGGTTTCAGCAGCCCAACAACTACGGCGATACGCCGCCCGCGCTGCGGGCCCAGCTGCGCATTGAATACGCGGACGGCAGCGTGGAGTGGGTGGCGACGGATGCAAGCTGGCTGGCCAGCACGTCGAGTATTTTGCACGCGGAGATCTACGATGGCGAGACGCAGGATGCGCGACGCACGCAGCCGGGATGGAATTCGGCGACCTTTGACGGGGCCGCATGGAAAAGCGCGGTCACCACTGATCCAAAGCCGGCAATAATCGAGGCGCAGGACTATCCATCGATTCGCGTGGAGCGAACGATGACGCCGAAGACCGTGAGCGAACCGAAGCGCGGCGTCTACGTCTACGACTTCGGCCAGAACTTTTCAGGCGTGGAACGGCTGCGCGTCCAGGGGCCGGCGGGCACGGATGTGCGGCTGCGCTTTGCTGAGATCGTGAATGCGGATGGAACCATCTATACCGACAATCTGCGCACGGCTAAAGCTACGGATCACTTCATTCTCAACGGCAAAGGCGTCGAAGAGTTCACGCCGCAGTTCACGTTTCACGGCTTCCGTTATGTTGAGGTGACGGGGCTGCCCACCGCACCGGGCAAGGACGCGGTGAGCGCAGTGGTGTTTCATACCGATGCGCCGTTTACGGTCAAGCTGGAAACCGGTAGCGCCATGATTAACCAGTTGTGGAGCAATATTCTTTGGGGACAGCGCTCGAACTTTGTGGGCGTACCGACAGACTGCCCGCAGCGCGACGAGCGCCTTGGCTGGATGGGAGACGCCGAGGTCTTCTGGCGAGCGGCCAGCTACAACATGGATCTGGCTGCCTTCTCGCGCAAGTTTGCCGGGGATATTCGCGGGACGCAGGTGGGGACGCCCTATTTCGGGATCTATGCGCCGGGCACCGCGCAGCCTAATTCCGGTTTCGCGGCCGGCTGGAGCGACGCCGGCGTAATCATTCCCTGGACCTCGTGGCTGCAGACCGGCGACACGAGCGTGATCGAGCAGAACTGGGCGGCGATGGAGAAGTATCTGGACGCCATCGCGGCCGCCAATCCCGATGGGCTGTGGAAGCATGAGGCCGGGATTCCCTTTGGAGACTGGCTCTCGCCCGAGGGAAGGACGGATTACACGTTGATCGCCACGGCGTACTGGGCCTATGACGCGACGCTGATGCAACAAATGGCCCACGCAACGAACCGCACCGCGGATGAAGAGAAGTATGCGCGGCTGTTCGAGAAGATTCGCGCGGCCTTCCAGAAGCAGTTTGTGCGCGCCGATGGCTTTGTGGCGGGCGCGGACAATAGTCCATCGCCCTTTGGAGGGATCAACAATCCCAACGCAAAGAGCAGTGGCGGCGACACGCAGACCGGCTACGTGCTGGCGCTGCACATGAACCTTTTGCCGGAGGAGTTGCGCGCGGCGGCCGCGCAAAAGCTGGCGGAGAAGATCGAGGCCAACCATGGCCTGCTGGGCACGGGGTTCCTGGGCACGCCGTATCTGCTGG
>JBEKZR010000079.1:0-11370 GCA_049509715.1 Occallatibacter sp.
CTGGACGACCGCGCCCGTACACACGAAGTAGCCCGCATGTTATCCGGCGCGACGGTGACGGAGACGAGCCTCCAGCACGCGGCGCAGATGATTGCGGGGAGCCGGTGATGGGTGATCGACGTCGCCTCAGATTCTAGATACGGTTTTGACCTCGAAGAGCGGTATAAGGGCCAGTGCGCAGGCCTTCATATGCCAACACTCAAGACGGACAAAACGGACGGGAGCAAATTGTTGCTTTGGCTCCGAACCTTCTTGGTCTGAAGAGGTCTCTATCAGGTTGAAGGGAGCCGAGTGGCCAGTTCCGCACAAGAGGCGCAGTGGGTGCTGAGAGCGCAGTGCGGTGACCGCGATGCTCTTGAGCTTCTGCTCCGCGGAATCCAGGGTCCGCTGCATGGCTATGTCCGCGGTTTGGTCGGATCCTCAGCAACTGACGATGTTCTCCAGGAAGTGCTGATCATCATTTACCGGAAGCTGAAATGGCTGCATGATCCTGAACTGTTTCGGTCGTGGGCGTACCGCATTGCCAGCCGCGCTGCGTTCCGTTACTTGAAGAAACAAAGACGCTGGCCTGAACAACTGCCGGAAGACTTCGCACTGGAAGAGATTCCCGCGAGCGATCTCAGCCCTTCAACCGGCGCTTTGCAAGACTGGCTGAACCTGGCCGGCGTTTCGCCCAGCAGCCGCGCCGTCTTGATGCTGCATTTCCAGCAGGAGCTAACCCTGCAGGAAGTTGCGGCGATTCTCGATATCCCATTGGGGACTGTCAAGTCACGCCTGGCCTTCGGCTTGACAGCATTGCGAAAACAAAGGGCCAAGACGAGGTGTGTCGAATGACCGAAGAAACGGAAAGTATCCTGCGCAAGTCGCTCAATGAGGTTGACCGCATAAGGAAACGCCAAACTGTCACCTTTGCCGGCCTGTTCTGCGCGATGGTGGGCTTGATTGTCTGGCTCGGTTACATGGGCGAGAATCCCGCGACCGACGTGCGGAGGATGATCCTGTTTGCGGTGATTGTTCTTCTGTTTGGAATGGTCTACGTCGCGATGGCGCACGCCATGGTTCAAAGCAAAATGACGCTCAAAATTCTGAAGGCGATCGAGCTTCTTTCAAAGCGATAAAGACTAGCGGCCGGGTGCCCCAGGTCTCGCCTTTGAAGCTTGGGATTTGATCTCCGCACTTCCCGACCAAGCTATATAATAAATCTTGTATAAACCATCCATTTCAAGGTACGATTAAAGGGATGGCTCCAAAAGACGAATCCCCGTTGTTTGCGGAACTCAACTTCGAAGGAGATTCGTTGGAGGTGTTGTCGACATTTCCTCCGGCGGTGAGGCAGGCGCTTGGATTCTCGCTCTGGCAGCTTCAAATAGGCCTAAAGCCGGCCTGCCAGACGCGCAGCATGAACTCCATTGGCGCAAGTGTATTCGAGTTGAAGGAAGCCGATGAACGGACCTGGTATCGCGTCATCTATCTGTCGAAGGTCGGGAACGCCATCCATGTCTTGCACTGCTTCGAGAAGGACAGCCGCAAGACCGACAGGCGAGACGTTGAGCTGGCGCGACAGCGATTGAAACGGGTGAAACAGAGAATACAGGAGCAAAGAGCAAATGAAAAACGCAGCGGAAAATAAGCCAACTCACGTCGTCAAAGGCAACATCTTCGATTCCTTGGGATTCTCCGCCTCCGAGGCCAGCGCGTTGAAAATTAAAGCGGAGATTCTCTCCGCCATCCTTGAGCATATTCGGGCCAAGGGCTATTCTCAGGCGCAACTCGTTGACCTGTTGGACGAGTATCAGCCCTCGGTGAGCAATCTGATGAAGGGCAGAATCGCGCAGGTGAGCATCGAAAAGTTGTTACGTTATGCCGATCGTCTGCATCTCGAGACACGCATCGCCGTGCGTCCGGTGGAAGCGAAGCGGCGTCAGTCAAAACCCCTTGTTCAGTCAAATACAACTCTTGCCGCACAGAGAATGACTATCGCGGTTTAGCTTTCCTCTGAGCTACCGCATTGGAATACAGATGGCCCGTAACTTCAAGGAACTTCGCGCCAAGATGGACCCGGAGCGCCGTGCCCGTGTGGAGCAGCGCGTCGCCGAAGCCCTCAAGGCCATGCCGCATGAGGAGCGGAGAGATGACAAAGAGCTGACGCCAGAGTTGCAGGCCGAGTTGGATGCTTTAGCAGCAATGACGGAGAGCGAGATCGACACCACCGATATGCCGCCCATCACCAATTGGAGCCATGCGGTACGCGGGCCGGGTGCTCCAGAGCCTCGCGTTCGCTCTACAATCCATCAAAAGGGGAGGACCTCTTGAAAACCACCCGACACAAATGCCTTTGCGCCTTCGCTCTGGCTCTCTTGGCGCTGGTTTCCGTTGCCGGAGCCGGCGCGCAGCAGCTCACGCCGAAACTTCAGAACGCCATAGGGCACTGGCAGATCGTCAACAGCGACGGCACGCCCGGAGGCAAGGCGGAAACCTACCTGGTGGACGGCAAACTCTTTGGCCGCGTCACCGAGGTGCGCCCCGGCCGCACCCCGCGCGATGTATGCGACAAGTGTACGGGCGAGTACAAGAACCAGCTCATTTTGGGAATGGTGATGATGCGCAACTTCCATCCGGAGGGAGACGACTGGGTGGAAGGAACCGTCGTGGACCCGGAGAATGGAAAGGAATACAAGGGCAAGATCTGGGCCGTGGGGAAGGACAGCCTGCATATGCGCGGGTTCATCGGCTTCTCCCTGTTCGGGCGGACCGAGAGCTGGGTCAGGATTCCCTGAAAATTGAATAATTTCGGTTCTCTGACCCCTGACCCTGAGCACTTTCTCACTGCACATCCACTGTGTGGAAGCCCAGGCCATAGAGCAGAGCGGCGACGCTGGTGCGGGCGTTCTGGCTCGCTTTGTCAAGAATGCCGTCGTCGAGCGCGGCCTGGGCAATCTGCTGCTCGGCCGTCAGGCGTACTTCGGATTCCAGGTTCGGATCGGTGGCGACCAGCAGGCCGGTCGTCCGGGAATAAACTCGCGTGCGTCCGTTATCGATGCGGGTTGTGAGGATCTGCGGCGGGGGCAGCCGAACCTGAACGGCATCGCCCTTCACGGTAACGTCGCCCGGCTTGAGCTGGCCCAGATCAACGCCGGCAATCACTTCTCCGTGGGCCACCAGAAGGAGCTTGTCGCCCGCCAGAAAGTCGGGCAGGTAAGCGCTCTGGCGCCCTCCCTCCACGATCTTGTCCAGCGAATAAACCACCGTCTCCAGGCGCGAGAGTTGATGTGTCTTCTCCACGACCGAAGGGGAGGAAACGTCGATGCTGGTGGTGCGGCCGGTCAGGTAACCGGCGAAGCGGTTCCACAATCCAGCGCGCGCGACAAGAGCAAAACCCGAGAGCAGCAGAAAACAGAGCACGATGCCAATGGCGAGCGTGCCGATCGAGATGCTAAGACGGCTTAAGCGCATGGGTCTGAAACCTCCCCGGCTCCCTTACTAATCGTCTACTTGGATGCAGCGCCGAAGCTTCGCGTCTTCGTTTTTCTTTCCTGTCGTCTGGATGCGGCGATTGGTATACTGGGCAATGTGACTACAACTCTGCTCGATTCCATCTCGAACGGTACCCACGCCGGGACTTCCCCCAGTCAGAAGCGGGTGTTGTTGCTCAAGCCGCGCGGCTTTTGCGCCGGGGTGGTGCGCGCGATCGACATTGTGAAGATCGCTCTGGAAACCTTCGGCGCGCCTATTTACGTGCGCCGGGAGATTGTGCATAACCGCTATGTCGTGAACGAGTTGGCTGAGAAAGGCGCGATTTTTGTTCATGAAATCGACGATGTGCCGGACGGGCAGCGGGTGATCTACTCGGCGCACGGGGTTTCGCCCGCGGTGCGCGAGCGGAGCAAAGGGCGCGGGTTGAAGGTGATCGACGCCACCTGCCCGCTGGTGACCAAGGTGCATATTGAGGCGGTCAAGTTTGCCAGGCAGGGCTGCTCACTGGTGCTGATCGGTCACCGCGACCACGACGAGATCGAAGGCACGCTGGGCGAAGCGCCGGAGGCGACCCAGGTGGTCTCGAACGTCGCCGAGGTCGCGGCGCTCCAGGTGCCCGATCCCAACCGCGTGGCTTACCTGACCCAGACCACCCTCAGCCTGGACGAGGCGCGCGACATCATCCACGCGCTCAAACTCAAGTTCCCGAACATTGCCGGCCCCCACTCACAGGACATTTGCTATGCCACGGAGAACCGCCAGGTGGCGGTGCGCAACGTGGCTCACAATGCGGAGTTGGTGCTGGTGGTGGGTTCGACCAACAGTTCGAATTCCAATCGGCTGGTCGAGGTTTCGCGCAATCTGGGGACGATCGGTTATCTCATCGACAACTCCCAGGCCATCGACCCGGCCTGGCTGCGAGGCGTGACGAATGTTGCGGTTACGGCGGGCGCCTCGGCTCCCGAGGTGCTGGTGGAGGACGTGGTCAATTATCTGCGACAGAACGGATTTGACAGCGTCGAAGAGGTTGAAGTGGTGCCGGAAAATGTCCGGTTCGGCCTGCCGCCTGAGATTATTCAGGCCATCGGTGGAGTAGGCGGAGCGGAGCCTGTGCCCGTGAGGTGAAGCGACGATAGCTGTCAGCTTCTAGCCTCTAGCGATTAGCAGTTCCTCGCGGAGGTCGGCCTTGGCGGCATCCCGATGATTCGCTAACCAGGATAAACAGTTGACGGCTAGAAGCTAGCAGCTAGAAGCTCAAGAGGAACTGAGGCGTT
The DNA here is from genome assembly GCA_049509715.1 of Occallatibacter sp. Taxonomy (GTDB): domain Bacteria; phylum Acidobacteriota; class Terriglobia; order Terriglobales; family Acidobacteriaceae; genus Telmatobacter. Next base: position 4,749 of record JBEKZR010000079.1, read on the forward strand.
GAACCGCATGAGCATTCAACAGGGGAAGACACAATCCGTGGCGCCCAGATTTGGGCGGCTGGACGCTGACCTGGCGGATGTGGAGTCGGCCATCGTCCAGTCGAAGGAGTTCCTTCTCTCCCGGCAACATTCTGAAGGGTACTGGAGCGGCGAACTCGAAGCAGACTCGATGCTGGAGGCCGACTACATCTTTCTGCACACGCTTCTCGAGAGCGGCAATCCGGGCCGGCTGAGGCGTGCGCTCACCGAGATGATGCGCTACCAGAACGACGACGGCAGCTGGAGCATTTATCCGGGCGGGCCGGGCAATATTTCGCTTTCGGTGAAGTGTTATTCCTCGGCCAAGCTGATGGGCATTGGCGCGGATGATCCAGGGCTGGCCAGGTGCCGGGAGTGGGTTCTGCGGCACGGCGGCGTGGTGGCGTGCAACACCTTTACCAAGATGTATCTCTGCGCGCTGGGTGAGTACGACTACGATGCGGTGCCGGCCATTCCGCCCGAGATCGTTCTGTTTCCCAGGTGGTTTTACTTCAATATTTATGAGATTTCGTCCTGGTCGCGGTCGATTCTGGTTCCGCTGGCGATCATGTACGCCAAGAAACCGTTCAAGAAGATTCCCCCTGAGCAGGGGATCGATGAGTTGTTTGTCGGAGGGCGCGCCAACTCGATTCTGCGGCTGCGCAGGGATCGCAAGTCCATCCTCTCCTGGCGAAACTTTTTTATTGTGCTCGACAGGCTGATGCACTGGGCCGAAGCGGTTCACCTACGCCCCGTGCGTAAGCTGGCGCTGCGCAAGGCGGAAAAATGGATGCTGGAGCGGCTGGAGATGACCGACGGGCTGGGCGCGATCTATCCGGCCATGGCCAACGCCATCGTTGCGCTGCGCTGCCTGGGCTACTCGGAGGACGATCCGCAGGTGATCCGGGCGCGGGACGAGTTCGAGAAACTGGGCATCGAGGAGCCTGCCAACGACGCGATGCCGGAGCCCACCTTCCGTATGCAGCCCTGCGTCTCACCGGTGTGGGACACCGCGCAGGCGGTCTACGCGCTGGGCGAGGCGGGCGTCGAGCGCAACGATCTGCGCATGATCAAGGCCGCCGACTGGATGTTGTCGAAAGAGGTGCGCCACAAGGGCGACTGGGCGGTGAAGGTGCCCAACACCGAGCCGGGCGGCTGGTTCTTCGAGTTCAACAACGAGTTTTATCCCGACACCGACGACACGGCCCAGGTGCTGCTGGCTCTCAACAAGGTGGACAACCCCCGCGAGCGTTATCAGCACCAGGTGGCCGAGCGCGCCATTGCGTGGGTGTTGGCCATGCAGTGCAAGAACGGCGGCTGGGGCAGCTTCGACAAAGACAACACCAAGATGATTTTCCAGTACATTCCGTTTGCGGACCACAACGCGATGCTGGACCCGCCCACGGTGGACATTACCGGCCGGATGCTGGAGATGCTGGCGGGCTATGGTTACACGCGCGCGGACAAGCGCGTCGATAAGGCCATCCAGTTCATCTTCAGCCAGCAGGAGCCGGACGGAAGCTGGTTCGGGCGCTGGGGCGTGAACTACATCTACGGAACCTTCCTGGTACTGCGCGGGCTTGAGGCGATGGGCATCGACAATCACGAGCCACAGGTCCAGCAGGCCGCGGAGTGGATTCGCATGGTGCAGAACCCCGATGGCGGCTGGGGCGAAACCTGCGGCAGCTACGACGCCCCGAACACGCGCGGGGTGGGACCGAGCACGCCGTCACAGACGGCCTGGGCGCTGCTGGGGCTGCTGGCAGCCGGAGACGACCGCTCCGACTCGCTTGCCAAAGGCGTGCGTTGGCTGCTCACGCGGCAACAGGCGGACGGGAGTTGGGACGAGTCAATGGGGGAGGGTAGACAGCGTCAGAGTATCATTACAGGAACAGGCTTCCCCAGAGTCTTTTACCTGGCTTATACGATGTATCGCCAATACTTTCCGCTGCTGGCATTGACCGGCTACCGGCGAGCCATGGAACGCGCAAAGAGCTTTTAGCTTCTAGCCACTCGCTCTTGGCTGGTTGTTTGAGCATCTTAAAAGGGGTTTTGGTATTCAGCTAGAAGCTAGCGGCTACAGACAGAATTCATGGAACGCGCTAACTAAGATTGCACTGGAGGTTAACCCAAAGATGGCTGTTCCGGTCTCCCAGATGTGGACGGTCGCCACCTATGTGCTGAAGAAGAAGCTGGCCGGCAACAAGCGCTATCCGCTGGTGCTGATGCTGGAGCCGCTCTTCCGCTGCAACCTGGCCTGCGCCGGTTGCGGCAAGGTGCAGTATCCGCCGCACATCTTGAAGAAGCAGCTCTCGCCCGAGGAGTGTTTTGCCGCGGTCGAAGAGTGCGGCGCGCCGATGGTTTCGATTCCCGGCGGAGAGCCGCTGCTGCATCCGCGGATTGTGGAGATCGTCAACGGTTTGGTGGCGCGCAAGAAGTACATTTATCTGTGCACCAACGCGCTGGAACTGAAGCGGCGGCTGCCGGAGTTTACGCCGTCGAAGTACCTGACCTTCTCCGTCCACCTGGATGGGCAGCGCGAGCATCACGACTTTTCGGTTTGCCGCGAGGGCGGCTACGACATCGCAGTCGAGGGCATCAAGGAGGCCGTGAAGCGCGGCTTTCGCGTCACTACGAACGCCACATTCTTCGACGGCACCGATCCGAGAAGCGTACGCGCCTTCTTTGACGAAGTGATGGACATGGGCGTGGAGGGGATCGTGCTTTCGCCCGGCTACAGCTACGATAAGGCGCCGGACCAGAACCGCTTCCTGGGCCGCGCGCGCGTGCGGCGGCTGTTCCGCGCCATTCTGTCGAACCGCAAGCCGACGTGGAAGTTCAATATGTCGCCGCTGTTTCTGGAATTCCTGATGGGCGACCGCAAGTACGAGTGCACGCCGTGGGGTTCGCCGGCTTATAACATCTTCGGCTGGCAGAGGCCGTGCTACTTGCTGCAGGAAGGCTACGCGGGGAGTTTCAAGGAGTTGCTCGAAACCACCCAGTGGGAAGAGTACGGCGTGGCTAGCGGCAATCCCAAGTGCGCCAACTGCATGGTGAGTTGCGGCTATGAGCCGAGCGCCGTGATTGAAGGGTTCGGGTCGCTCAAAGGGTTCTGGGGAATTGTGCGGGGGACATTCAGCCTGTATCGCGATGAGCACGCGTTGAAGCTGCTGAATGAAGCTGCGCCGCACGGGCCGGCGAATCTGGTGAAGATCGCCGCCAGCGCGGAAAAGACAGAGCCAGTCCTTGAGGAGACCCGCGCATGACTGCCGAAGTGCTGAAGTACACGCTGGAGCAGGTGGAGGCGCTGGAACTGGCTCCCGGCGCTGAGCACGAAAATCTTGAAGGTTGGATTCCCACGCTGGCCAATGAAGAGGACCTGCGGCTGGCCCTCGATAAGGCCTTCGACTATCGCGGCGATGTGACGCTGACCCTGAAGAGCGGCGAGCGGGGCGAAGCACCCGAAAAGATTGAGGCCTACATCTTCAATCGCCACACCGGCCCCACGCTGGCCGACTCCTGGGTGCAGTACTTTACCCCCAATGCGCCGGAGAAGCGCAAGGTGGGCTACGCCGAGATCGCCCGGATCGAGTTCAGCGGCAAGGATCGTGCCGCCGGCAAGCACTGGGAAGACTGGGTGAAGGCCTACAACGAAAAGAAAGCCGCGGGCGAGACCAATATCGCGCTCGCGCCCGACAAGCTGGAGTAGAAAGAACAGTTGTCAGTGATCAGTTTTCAGTTGTCAGTGGCCGCCGATTCTGAATTATGTTGGATGTAGTCTTCACAAACGACATAAACTGATAACTGACCACTGATAACTGATATGAAAGTCTTCCTTACAGGCGCGACAGGATTCATAGGCCATCATGTGGCGCGAGCCTTGGCCGCGGAGGGCGCTCAACTGCGCCTCTTAGTCCGCAAAACCAGCAATCTGGCCAATCTTGAAGGCATTGCGGGCGAGACGCATGTTGGCGATCTGGCCCAGCCGGAATCACTGAGGCCGGCGCTAACCGGATGCGACGCCGTGGTCCACGTCGCCGCGGACTACCGGCTCTGGATTCCCGACCCCCAGGCCATGTACCGCGCCAATGTGGATGGAACGCGCGAACTACTGCGGCTGGCGCGCGAGGCCAAGGTGAGGCGAGTGGTCTACACCTCCAGCGTGGCCACCATGCACTTCCGCCGCGACGGCCTGGTCATCAACGAGGACACGCCGGTCTCGCTCGCTGACATGGTGGGGCACTACAAGCGCTCCAAGTTTCTGGCCGAGCGGGAGGCTGTGGCGGCGGCTGAGGCCGGGCAAAAGGTCATTATCCTGAATCCCACCACTCCCATTGGTCCCAATGATCGAAAACCAACGCCGACCGGGCGCATCTTTGTGGACTTTCTCAACGGCAAATTTCCCGCCTATGTGGATACCGGGCTGAATCTGGTGGATGTGGTTGAGGTGGCCCGCGCGCACGTTGCCGCGCTGACCAAGGGCCAGCCGGGACACAGGTACATTCTGGGCGGGGAAAACCTGACGCTCAAGCAGATTCTGGACAAGATGTCGGCGATTACCGGCCTTCCGTCGCCCACAGTGAGGATTCCTTTTGCGGTCGCGGCAACGTATGCTTTCTTCGAGGAGTGGATTACGGGACGCATCCGTGGGCGCGAGCCGAGAGCTACGCTGGAGGAGGTGCGGATGGGGCGCAAGAAGATGTACGCTTCCAGCGCCCGCGCGCAGCAGGAACTGGGCTTCCGCATCGTGCCCATCAACCCGGCCATGCGCGCCGCGATTGAGTGGTTCCGCGCGCACGGGTACGCGCCGTAGATTAGAAGGAATCGATTGGGCCCAGCATGACACGAGTTGCAATCATTGCGGCGATGGCGGGCGAGTTGAAGCCGCTGGTGCGGGGCTGGCGGCACGAGCGCTCGAACGGCGTCGATCTCTGGAGCTGGCGCTTCGACGAGGGCGAGTGGATTTCCGCCTGCGCCGGGGCAGGCGTCGCCGCGGCCACACGCGCCTTTGTTGAAGTCGAAAAGGACGGTCCCGTCGATTCGGTCATCTCCACCGGCTGGGCGGGCGCCTTGCGCGAGGAGCTTGCGCCCGGACAGACCTGCAACGTTTCCTGCGTCATCGACGCCCGCACCGGGGAACGCTTTGTCGCTTCCGGTCCCCCAAACGATTGTTGGCTGGTGACCAGCTCCCGAGTTGCGGATGCGTCCGAGAAGCTGCGCCTGGCTTCCACCTACTCGGCCGCTCTGGTGGACATGGAGGCGGCGGGGGTTGCGCGGCTGGCCCAGATGCGCGGCATTCCTTTTTATTGCGTGAAGGGAATCAGCGACGGCTATATGGATCAACTGCCTGATTTCAATCGCTTTATCTCACAGAATGGGCAATTTCAACTGGCCCGGTTCATCGTTTTTGCCGCTCTTCGGCCGTGGCGCTGGCCCGCATTGATGCGGATGGGCGAGAATAGCAGGAAGGCCGCCCAAGGCATCAGGGAGTCCCTGCTCGATTTTCTGGATGACCGAGGTTCTGTAAGAAAGCGCAATGGCTACCCAAATCGCAAACGCTGAAAGCCAGATCGAGACCAAGATTCCCGCCACCATGCAGGCCGCAGTCTATCGCGGCGTGAACGACATGCGCGTGGAGACGGTGCCCGTGCCGGCCATCGGGCCGGGGGAGTTGCTGGTGAGGGTGGCGACCTGCGGCATCTGCGGGACGGATCTGAAAAAAATTCACACCGGATCGCACTCCTCGCCGCGCATCTTCGGGCATGAGATGGCGGCGACGGTCGTGCAGGCGGGCGAGGGCGTGACGGGCTTCGCGTTGGGCGAGCGGGTGGTGGTCCACCATCACGTTCCCTGCGGAGAGTGCTACTACTGCCGCAAACAGACCTTTGCGCAGTGCCCGGTTTACAAGAAGGTTGGCGCGACGGCCGGTTTTGAGCCCTCCGGCGGCGGCTTTGCGGAGTATATTCGCGTGATGGACTGGATTGTGGCCAACCGCGGCGTGGTGCGGATTCCCGCTGGGGTGCCCTTTGAGCAGGCGGCGTTTATCGAGCCGGTGAACACGGTTCTGAAGGCCGTGAAGCTGCTCAATCTGGCCGCGGACGAGACCGTGCTGGTCATCGGGCAGGGCCCCATCGGAGTGATGCTGGCCACGCTCTCTTGCCGCACCGGAGCCCGCGTGTTGACCTCCGATCTGTATCCCGAGCGGCACGCCATTGCGGCGAAGTTTGGGCTGAAAGACCCGATCGATGCGGGAAGCGAGAATGTGGTCGAAAGGGTGTTTGAAGAAACCGATGGGCGCGGCGCTGACGCCGTGATTCTGGCCGTGGGCGGGAGCGCGCTGATCCGCACGGCGATGGACGCGGCGCGGCCGGGCGGCAAAGTGATGCTCTTTGCCCAGACCCAGCACGAAGAAGCGACGATCGATCCCGGCGCGGTGTGCATGGATGAGAAGACTCTGCTCGGCTCTTACTCATCGTCGTTCGAGATTCTGGACGAGGTAACGGATCTGGTCCTGGGCGGCTACCAAAACGGATTCGATTTGACACAACTGATTTCGCACCGCTTCCCGCTGGAGCAGGCGGCAAAAGCGATTGAGGTTGCTTCG
>JBEKZR010000008.1:0-25684 GCA_049509715.1 Occallatibacter sp.
AAGCCGGATAGGCCGATGCCGCACTCCACGCCGCTGGTGACTTCGCGGGCGTCGTCCTTGAAGCGCTTGAGGGAGCTGATTTTACCCTTGAAGAGTTGTTCGTCGCCGCGCATGACCTTGACCTCCGCATCGCGGCGAATGACGCCGTCCTGCACGCGGCAGCCGGCGATGGCGCCGACCTTGGGAATGCGGAAGACGTTGAGGACTTCGGCGCGGCCGATGTAGTTTTCCTTGAAGACGGGTTCGAGCAGGCCCAACATGGCCAGGCGCATCTCGTCCTGCAGCTCGTAGATGATGGAGTGGAGGCGAATCTGGACGCCTTCCTGATTGGCCAACTCGGCGGCCTTGCGCTCGGGGCGCACGTTGAAGCCGATGATGATGGCGTTGGAGGCCGTGGCCAGAAGGACGTCACTCTCCGTAATGGAACCGACGCCGGAGTGAATGACCTTGACGCGCACCTTCTCAGTGGACATAAGGACCAGCGAATCGGCCAGTACTTCGACCGAGCCGGTGACGTCGCCCTTAATGATGAGGGGCAAGTCTTTGACGCCGGCGGTGCGAATCTGCTCGGCAAGGCCTTCCAGCGAGACGCGGGAGCTCTTGGCGAGTTGGGCGTCGCGCTCCTTCATCTTGCGGTACTGCGCGATGCCCTTGGCCTTGTCGCGGTCGGCGACGACCAGGAAGGTGTCGCCCGCGTCGGGCATGGCTTCCAGGCCGAGGACTTCGACGGGGGTCGAGGGGCCGGCAACTTCGAGGGCGCGTCCGCGATCGTCGAACATGGCGCGGACCTTGCCGAAGGTGTTGCCGACGATGTAGCTGTCGTTGAGGTGAAGGGTGCCGTCCTGCACCAGCACCGTGGCGACGGCACCGCGTCCGCGGTCGAGCTTAGCTTCGAGGACGCTGCCGACGGCCTTGCGTCCGGGAGTGGCTTTGGGGGCCTTGAGATCGGAGACCAGGCAGATCATTTCCAGCAGCAGGTCGAGGTTGATGCGCTTCTTGGCCGAGACTTCGACGAAGACCGTACCCTCGCCGCCGGCAGCCCACTCCTCGGGGATCAGGCCGCGGTCGGCCAACTGCTTCTTGACCCGCTCGGGGTTGGCTTCGGGCTTGTCGATCTTGTTGACCGCCACGATGATGGGCACGTCGGCGGCCTTGGCGTGGTCAATGGCCTCCAGGGTCTGGGGCATGACGCCGTCATCCGCGGCAACCACGATGACCACGATGTCAGTGACCTTGGCGCCGCGGGCTCTCATGCGGGTAAAGGCTTCGTGGCCCGGCGTGTCGAGAAAGACGATTTCGCGGCCTGAGGCTGGAGAGCCTTCCTTGGCAAATTTCACCTTATAGGCGCCGATGTGCTGGGTAATGCCGCCAGCCTCGCCCGCGGCGACGTCGGTTTCGCGGATGGCGTCGAGCAGCGAGGTCTTGCCGTGATCGACGTGGCCCATGACGGTGACCACAGGCGAACGGGAGACTTCGAGCTCACCTGTGTTTTCAGCTTCAAGGACCTCTTCAATGGCCTGGTTGGCTATCTCTTCTTCGTAGCTGATGACGGTGGCGGCGGCGCCGAACTTGGCGGCCATGTCCTTGACCATCTCAGCGTCGAGGGACTGGTTGACGGTGACGAAGATGCCGCTCATGAGCAGCGTGGCGATGAGGTCCTTGGCGCGGACTTCGAGTTTCTCGGCCAGGTCCTTGACGCTGATGCCTTCGGTGACGGTGATGGCGCGGGTGATGGGAAGCGGCTCATTGCCGTATTGCACGCCGGCATAGCGCGGTGGCGGCACAAAGCCCTTCATCGGGCCTTCCTTGGTCTTGGGGTACTGCGTCTGGCGGCCGCCACGTCCACGGGAGGGGGCGCGCTGCGGGCGGGGCGCCTCGCCGGTTGGCGGAGCGCCGCCGGGGCCGGGTCGCGGGCCGCCGAAGCCACCCGGACGGGCTGATCCAAGGCCAGGCCGCGCGCCAAAACCGGTACGCGCGTCGGAGCCACCAGGCGCGCCAGGTCCACCGGGCCCGGCATAGCCGCTGGGCGTTGTGCGCGTGGGATGCTTGGGGCGGGGACCGCCTGCGGGGAATTGACCTTGTCCGGGAGGGCCTCCGGGAGTGCGCTGCGGGCGACCGCCGGGACCGCCGGAGGGGTGGCGGTCGAAGATCGGCTTGCCGCGCTGAATGCCGGCGCCGGCGGCCTGGCTTCCCGCGCCTTCGACCGGGGCGGTTGGATCCGCGAGGGGCGCCTTATAGACCGGGCGGGGCCCAGTTTGGGGCATGACCATCCGGCGGACGGGCAGCGCACGGGTTGGCGATGCGGTGCGCGTTTGGCCCTGCGCGCGATGATGCGCTGGAGCGGCAGTGGCCGTGAACTCCGGCGCAACAGGGATGGCTGGCGTGTCTGTCTCCGCTGCGGCTGTGAGGGCTTCTGAAGCAGGCGGAGCGGCAGCCTGCGCCGGCTCAACCGCAACGGCGGAAGGCGCAGCCACGTCAGCGGCGGCCGGAGGCTGGCCGGCAGGAGCAGCGGCTGGCTTGGCTGCGGCGGCTGGCTTTTTGCCTGCGCGCGGCTGCTCATCATGGAGGGATGCAACGCTCGGGGCCACTGGCGGCTTGACCACCACGGCTACAGGAGGCGCCGCCACCACGACCGCCGGACGCGGCGCGACAACAGTGCCTGCTCGAGCCTTGGCGACCACCGGACCGGCCGGTGGGCGGGATGCAATGGCCGGCGGAGCGGGTGGGGCGGCGACGATGGGCGGCGCGGGGCGGGGCTGAGGAACAACCTTGCGAGGTTCCGGGCGGCCAGGTTGCGGCGGAGGCGCAACGGGCGCGGCCGTGGGTGTCGCGGGTTTGGCAGGCTCGACCGGTGCGGCTTTCGGGCGCACAGGCGCATGGATCCGGCGCGCCTCTTGCTCTTCCTTTTGCTTGGCCTGAATGGCCTTCAGCACGTCGCCCGGCTTGGAAATATGCGAGAGATCGATTTTGGGCGCGATGGCCTGGGGAGCGCGGGGGGCCGCCGAACTCACATGACTGGCCGGCCGCGATACATGCTCAAAATGAGCGCGCACCTTCTCGGCTTCATCGGCCTCCAGTGAACTGGAGTGGGTTTTGACGCTGGCCACGCCGAGTTCCGGAAGAATGTCGATAATCGCGCGAGGCTTAACTTCCAACTCGCGCGCGAGATCGTTGATTCGAACCTTACTCATCCGCCTCTTTTCAAAATCTGCTACCCAAAGCCGTTAGTCGCTCATAGCTGCCACACGGCAATGGCTGCTTATCAAAGTTCCGTTATCGCCCGATTGGCCTTGAAGAGTGGAGCGCATGTTACGCGCTGTCCTCTTTGGCCGCCTGCTGTTGCTCAATCCCGTTTGCTGTCTCGTCCGCTTCCAACTCCGGCGCCTCATCGGCATCGGGGACGTTCTCAATCGCCGCTTCAGCCGCGGGGAGTGTCTCCGTTTCCGCTTCAGCCGCACTGACGCTTTCAGCTTCTTCGAGAACCACGGCTGCGTTTTCCGCCTCCGCTTCCGAATCAGCCACAACCGCGGGCGCATTCTCCACTTCCGCCTCGCCGGCTTCTTGTCCGGCGACTGGTTCCCCAGCCTCGGCTTCGTCTGTTTCCGGCTCGCGGCCTTCTTCGCCCTCTTCAAAGCGGCCGAAGTAGTTGCGCACGGCCACGCTGATCCGTTCCAGTGTTTTTTCGCCGATGCCCGGAATCTCCTCCAACTGCTCGGGGGTCATGTCGGCCAGGGCCTCGACCGTGGTGATGCCGGCAGCGACCAGCTTCTGCAGGATGCCGTCACCCAGCTCGGTGACTTGCTCGATTGGTGTGGAGGGTCCGCCGGCCAGGGCCTGCATCTGCTGCTCCACCTCCTGGCGCTTTTCCTCTTCGCTCTTGATGTCGATCTTCCAACCCAGCAGCTTGGCCGCCAGGCGCACGTTCTGGCCCTTCTTGCCGATGGCCAGGGAAAGTTGCGTGTCGTCCACGATGACTTCCAGTTGCTTTTCGGTAAGATCGGAAATCGACACGCGGCTGACCTTGGCCGGCTGCAGCGCCTTCTCGGCGAAGGTGGTGATCTCGTCGCTGAACTCGATGATGTCGATTTTTTCGCCGCGCAGTTCGCGGATGATGGACTGCACGCGCATGCCCTTCATGCCCACGCAGGCGCCCACCGGGTCAACGTCCTTGTCGCGGCTCTGCACGGCGATCTTGGTGCGCTCGCCGGCCTCGCGGGCAATGGCGCGGATGACCACTGTGTTGTCGTAGATCTCGGGGACTTCGGACTGGAACAGGTTCTGCACCAGCTCCGGCGCCGCGCGGGAGACGATCACCTGCGGTCCCTTGGCGGCGCGGTCCACCTTGAGCAGGACGACGCGGACGCGTTCACCGATGGAGAACTGCTCCAGCCGCGACTGCTCGCGCTTGGGACAGCGGGCTTCGGCCTTGCCCAGGTCGTAGATGATGTCCTGGCCCTCGATCCGCTTTACGGTCGCGTTCAGCACTTCTTTTTCGCGGTGGGCGTATTCCTGGAAGACCGTGTCGCGCTCAGCCTCGCGCACCTTCTGGAAGATCACCTGCTTGGCCAGTTGCGCGGCGATGCGGCCCAGCGAACTGGTGTCGCGGTAGAGCCTGATTTCGCTGCCCACCTCCACGTCCGGCGCCAGTTCCTTGGCCTCGGTCAGCGTGATCTGGTTCAGCGGATCCTCGAGGGGATCATCGTCGGCCACGACCGTCTTATATATGTAGGCCGTAATCTCGCCGGTCTCCTTGTTCAGCTCGCCGCGCATGTTCTCCTGGGTCTTGTAGAACTTGCGCGTGGCTAGGGCGATGGCCTCCTCGACGGCGCTAACAACAATGCCGGGGTCAATGCCCTTCTCCTGGCTCAGGGCCTCAATGCTCTGGTACAAAACGCTGGTGGCCATACTCTGCTTGCTCTCTCGGTGTTGCGCGTACGGCGGGGCTCTTTGTGGCCGCGCCGGTTCAGTTGGGTTTCAAGAAGGGAGTGAAGTTTGCTCCCTTCGCGTTTCCGTGTCCGGACTCTTGACTGCTCCGGCGCGAAATTCTCAGATCTCCGGCACTAATTGCGCCTTTTCGATGTTGCCGATTGCAATCTTCACCGTGCCGCCGTCTGTCTTCTTCGTCTTGCTGTTCTGCTTCACAGCGGCCAGGTCCAGCGTGATCGTGCCGGACGATCCGGCTTCATTTCCCGCTTCCGCGCCTGCAACCAGCCGTCCCTGCCAGTGCCGGTTGTTGCGGATCGGCTCAAAGGTCTGCACCTTCACCAGGCTTCCTGAAAACCGTTGAAACTCCTCCGGCCGGCTCAGCTTGCGATCCAGCCCCGGTGAACTTGCCTCCAGCGTGTACTCCGCGCCGGGAACCTGGTCTTCCATATCCAGCAGCACGCCAAAATCCCTGCTGAATTCGGCGCAATCCTCATGCGTGATGCCGGAAAGCTGCTCCAGACGATCCGGGCTCAACGTGCCTTCCTGGACCTGCTGAACCAGCCGTTCCGGAAATCCCTCCGCCCCGGCCGCAATCGCCGCCTTCAGTTGCGCCCGTCCCTCGGCGTTCTTTTCGAGGAAGACGCGAAGGATGCGCTTTTTCGCCGGGCCGGTGAGTTCCACGTCCACCACCTCCAGCCCATGCGAGGCGGCCACTCGCGAGGCCGCTGATCGGATTTCGTCCAGCTTGACTGCCATCGTTCTCTACAACCCCAGCGAACCGCCCGGCTCAGGGGGCGCCCCGCACCCGTCGCTCGCCGGAGACCCCGTTTTCACGCCGCTCCCACGACGGCTATTACCCGAAAAACTCGCCTCAAAAACCCGAGGCCTTTGCCCCAAATAAAAAGTGGGCTGTAAGCCCACTCATCTCTCCGCCAGCCGGCTGACTCACGGCAACCATGGCGGACAAATTCGTCTGCATCTTTAGAATAGGCCAAAAGGCCCGGAAATTCAATGGGCAAATAGCCATTCCACCAGAATTCAGCGCATCCAAGAGCCTGCTGTCTCCAACGGCAATCATTTCTCTCTTCGCTGGAAAGACTCTTGACAAAAGCATATACAATGTATATACATACAAGAGATGGACCTCTATTTCCTCTACCACGGTCAGCGCTTTGTGTGGGACTCGGAAAAGGCGTCCAGCAATGCCAGCAAGCATGGCGTGAGCTTTGAACTGGCGTGTCAGGTTTTCTTCGACCGATTTATCCATCTCGAGGATGCAAGCACTGAGGAAGAGCATCGGGACGCAGCTGTCGGAATGACTGAGGACTTAGCCCTGCTGCTTGTGGTACACATTTACCGCGAAGACGAGACGATTCGCATCATCTCCGCTCGTCTTGCGACCGCACAGGAACGGAGGACCTATGAAGACAACGAGTGAACGCATGCGGGAAAGATTACGCAAGGATCGCCCGATGACTGTTATCAGCCTGCGCATCCCCGACGACGTTATTGAGGAGTTGAAGGAGATTGCGCCGTCGCTCGGCTTCTCCGGCTATCAGCCCCTCATCCGCGCCTACGTCGGCCAGGGTCTGCGCAAGGATCAAGCACGGATGGAGAACTCCCAGGTTCAAGTGCTCACCGAGAGCCTGCGCAAGCATGGAATCGCCGACGGAGTAATATCGGCGGCCATAGCGGAGGCGCAGCTCAAGACCGCATAGAATTGTGAACACATTGCATTGTACTCAGCTTTACTTGTTCTTTCGCTCGTCACGCAATCCGGTTAAAACCAGCCCCGGTGCTAGACTCATCTATATCTATGGCTGCTTCTCACCCTCCCCATTCGCCCCATTCGTCTTTGCCCGCCGCTTCAGTCGCAGATGCGCGTACGGCTCTGCTGAAGCGCGCTGCCCGCGACGCCATGGATTATCTGGAGGGCGAGGATACGCGCCCGGTTGCGCCGCGCCCGGAGGCGGTTGCCGCGCTGGGCGCTTTGCGCGGGCCGCTGCCGCCCGGACCGACCAGCGCGGAGGCGGTTCTGCATCTGCTGCATGAATATGGTTCGCCGGCTACGGTGGCCAAGACAGGCGGGCGAAACTTCGGCTTTGTGAACGGGGGGTGTCTGCCGGCGGCGCTGGCGGCGTCGTGGCTGGTGAGCACCTGGGACCAGAATGCGGCCTTCTTTGTACAGTCGCCCACGGCCATCGTGCTGGAGGAGATTGCGCTGGAATGGGTGCGCCAGTTGCTCGACCTGCCGGAGGGAACCGGCGGCGCAGTGGTGACCGGAGCCACCATGGCCAACTTCACCGCTCTGGCAGCGGCCCGGCACGCCCTGCTGGCCCGCGCCGGATGGGACGCGGAGGGCGACGGCTTGTTCGGCGCGCCGCCGATTACCGTGGTGGTGGGCGAAGAGGCTCATGCATCAGTGTTCAAGTCGCTTAGCATGTTGGGCCTGGGCCGGAACCGTGTGATCCGCGTGCCCGTGGACGGCCAGGGACGGATGAGGGCCGATGCCCTGCCCCATCTGGACGCCCGGACCATCCTCTGTTTGCAGGCGGGCAATGTGAACACCGGCGCCTTCGATCCCGCGCCAGCCATCTGTCCGGCGGCGCAGGCAGCCGGGGCGTGGATTCATGTGGATGGGGCCTTCGGGCTGTGGGCGGCGGCTTCGCCGGAATACCATCGCTGGACCAAGGGCTTCGAGCAGGCCGATTCCTGGGCCACCGACGCCCACAAGTGGCCCAACATCGGCTACGACTGCGGCATCGCCCTGGTGCGCGATCCGGATCATCTGCGGGCGGCGATGACCGTTCAGGCGTCGTATCTGGCTCTGGGAGAACACCGCGAGCCGTCGGACTACAACCCGGAGCTTTCGCGGAGGGCGCGCGCGGTGGAGTTGTGGGCCGGGTTGCGCTCGCTGGGGCGGTCGGGGATGGCGGAGATTGTGGAGCGGACCTCGAGCCATGCCCGCCGGTTTGCGCAGGGGCTGCGCGCCGCCGGCTACCAGGTGCTGAACGAGGTGGTCATCAATCAGGTGCTGGTGTCTTTCGGCTCGGCGGAGAAGACGCTGCGCACGATTGAACGGCTGCAGGCCGAGGGAACCTGCTGGTGCGGCTCGACTGTATGGCAAGGGCACACCGCGATGCGGATCAGCGTTTCGTCCTGGGCCACGGCCAAAGAAGACGTGGACCGCAGCCTGGCGGCGATGCTGAAAGCGGCGGAGGAATAGAACGGATCGATTACGTTCGGGTAATGCCGGTTGCTGGAACACCGTAAAGATTGTCCACGACTGCTCCGATACAGGATAAGTACCCTTTAAGCAAGGGAAGCTATGCACTGAGGCAATCCGGCTGACGTTCCGTGGCGGCAAGATCGATGATGCGAACCCTCCAGCAGCGCGTTTCGATAGTCCTGGCGGCCACCTTGGTGGCGGCGGTGTGCGGCGTGCTGGCCGGCGGCTGGGTCGGGCGGGAGATCGCGCTGCGGCTGAGCGCGGGAAGTCTGAGCCGCGAGGCGGCGCTGGCGATCAGCGAGACCAATACCTATGCCCACGATGACCATGCCGCGCTTGATGCGATGAACGCTTCACGCTATCCCTATTGTTCCGTGGAGGATATGAAACTTCTCCACTATCTTCTCTATCATTCCATTTTTCTGAAGGAAATCGGTCGCATCCGCGACAACAAGATCGTCTGTTCCACTACGCTGGGGCGTGAGCATCTCTCCAGTACCGAGTTGCCGAAGCCGGACGCCATCGGGACGGACGGAGTGAAGGTGTACCGGAATCCTCTCTTCTTCAGGCTGCCGAATGTCGCGATTACTACCCTGCAGGCAGGCGATTCCTATGTGGTTTTGTATCCCTATTTCGACAGCCTTCGGGAACCTTCCCCCGTGCATATACTGACCACGGTGCGCGGACCTGTGCGGAACCGGCCTCCTCTGTTGGCGGGCGGCGCCGCGCAGCCTTCGTGGCCGCTGCTGACCCAAAACGGAGACTTCCGCATCGGGAACATCTTGTACTCGACCCGTTGTTCGTCGCTCAGCATCGACAACATCTGCATGACGGCCTATCTTTCAGTATCCGAAGCACTTCAGGCCAACCACAGCGAACTGAAGGCCTTGCTTGTTCTGGGTGGGCTGACCGGTGCCTGCTTCGGTTTTTTCTGCTCCCTTCTCTACCGGCGTAATCGCAGCATGGAGCATCAGTTGCGCAGGGCCATCCGCAGGGACTACCTAAGAATGGTCTATCAGCCGATCGTGAATCTGACCAGCGGGCAGATTGTTGGTGCCGAGGCGCTGGTGCGCTGGACGAACGAAGAGGGCATTGCAGTAGGGCCGGACGTCTTTGTCAAGGTGGCCGAGTCCCATGGATTTGTCGGAGAGATCACGAAACTCGTGGTTCGGCACACACTCCGGCAGTTCGGAGAAACTTTATACAGCCATCCCGATCTCAGCCTCAGCATCAATGTGGCCGCGGCCGACCTCAGCGATCCTGAGTTTCTGCCTATGCTGGAGCGCTATCTGGATCAGGCGGGGGTCTCGCCGCAGAGCCTAGCGATCGAGATCACGGAAAGCTCAACCGCAAGGCACGAAGTGGCCGTGGCTGCGATTCGAAAACTGCGCCAGAGGGGCCATAGCGTCCAAGTCGACGATTTCGGGACTGGCTATTCGAGCTTGTCCTATCTGCATGCTCTGTCGGTCGATGCCATCAAGATCGACCAATCCTTCACTCGGGCCATTGGCACGGAGGCAGTAACGCTGAGCATCCTTCCGCAGATCCTTGCCATGGCCGAGGCGCTCAAGCTGCAAGTAATTGTGGAAGGAGTGGAAACGGAGTTGCAGGCCGACTATTTTGCCTCTGCGGCACAGCCAGTATTGGCCCAGGGATGGTTCTTCGGACGGCCTGTTCCGGCCGACGAATTTCATGCCTTGTTAGCCGCAGACGAGAAGAAGATGCTCATCCCCGCGGATGCGGCGTGAGAGGCGTCAACAGCATGCTCATCGATCTCGACGCCGCCCTGCCGCACACCGCCGACGATGTGAAAGTGGCCATGCGGGGCAAGTAGGGAACAAGGACGCCAGCAAGGAGTTTCATGGACCCGCGCGACGAAATGGAACCCGGCGAGTTGGAGACGCTGGCCCGCGTATTTGCGGAGCAACTCCTGGCCTGCCTGGATGAGTGCGCGCGCGGACGCAAAGGGCTGTTTTCGGACGTCGAGTTGCTGGGCGAGGAGGGCGGAGGCCACGACTGGCCGGAGGCGGCGCGGCTGCGCGAACTGGCGCTGGCCTTGCAAACGATTTTGGCTCAGCATGAAGAGCGGAACGCGCTCTGCGATGAGTTCCTCGACCTGTGCTCGATCCATGGTGAAAGCAATCCCGGAGAACGAAAGCTGGCGCGGACGTTTCTGGAGCGGATCGAGAAGAGCGAGGTGGGCACGCAGCAGGAAGGAGAGAGAAGGCCGTGGTAATCCTGCATGCATTTCTTGCGCTGCTGGCCGGTTTTGCCACCATGGCCTTGCTGGTGGTTGCGCTGACGGCGTTGCTGATACGCCTAATGCCGAGATGGGTGGGTGAGCAGGGAAAACCGCAGCCGGGCTACGTCTTCGTGAACCTCGGCTATTCGTTTCTGGCGGCGGCTGCCGGCGGCTACGTGACCGCCTGGGTCGCAGCGGCCAATCCGCTCGTCCACGTACTGGCGCTGGGGATAGTGGTGCTGGCGCTGGCCGCGCTGAGCGCATTGCAATCCCGCGGGAAGCAGCCCATCTGGTATGCGCTGGCGTTGGTTGCGATTACGCCGCTAGGCGTGCTGGCCGGGGGGCTGGTGCGGCTGCGGGTGGTGGGAATTCTGTAATTTGTGCCACATGCATAAATTGTGCCACCAGTACATAATGGTGACACGAATGGCAGGAGGTGGGCGCTATGGAAGTTTTGGAACGTCAAGAACCAGAGATCGTGTGGGAGCGCCCCAAGTTTGTTGAGGAGCTTCGGGTCCGGATGCGCATGGGGGCGAAAGGCCGCCTTGTGATACCGGCTGCGATGCGGGAAGCGTTGGGCATAGCGGACGGCGATATGCTCGATCTGGTTGTGGTGGATCGAGAGTTGCGCATTGCAACGATGAGGGAGCGGCTGCGGCGCGCGCAGGAGAGGGCCAAGAAATATATCCCTGCAGGAGTCAGTCTTGCTGACGAGTAGAGCGCGGAGCGACGTGAGGCGGCGAAGCATGAATGAGGTTGTTTTTGATGCCTCCGTGATGCTTGCCATGATCCAGCACGAGCGAGGCGCGGATCAGGTTACGGACGAGATTCTTGATCGTTCTGTTGCCAGCACAGTCAACCTCGCCGAGGTGCAATCGAAGCTGGTTAAGAAGGGCTATTCGCCGGACGAAGCTTGGGAGGACACGCTTTCCGCCGTGAAAACAGCAGAGCTATATACCAGCGACCATGCCAAAATTGCCGGGGATTTGATTACAATGACGGAGAAGTATGGGCTGTCGCTGGGGGATCGATCGTGCCTGGCGCTGGCGATTACGCTCAAGGCTCCGGTCTACACCACCAAACAGGCTTGGAGAAACCTGAAGGTGGGCGTGCCGATTCATGTGATTCGGTGAATCATCGTCACAGACTGATCGACTACAATTCATTTTGTTTGTCAATCCAGTATCATTTTGATTTGAGGGCTCATGAGCATTCTTCCCAAGGCCATTACTTTTGCTGGAGTCTTGATTGCCTCGGTTATTGTATTCAGTGGCAATAGCGCACTGCCTCAAGAACCTGCTGCGGCAAGCACCAAACCAGCGGTGGTCCCAGAACAGGTTGATAAAACCGCTCAGGCCGATCCAATCGAAGCTCTTGCCGGCAAATGGGATTCAAAATGTAGCGACAAGGGTTGTGTAATGTTCACGGATGTATTGATCGGCGATCCGGATCATCCCGCCGATCCGAAGCACCCGGAGTTCATCACCATTGCCATCGCCATCAATCGAAGCACGCGAAAGCCGGACTTCTTCTCATTCGAGCTTCCTGCGAATGCTGACCGCAAACAAGGTGTCATCCTCATGTTTGCAAAAACTGTGAAGGATGGAAATAGCTGGAAGATGGTTGAAGACAAAGATTCCATGTCGCAACTCGATTTCAATTCATGCGACAAGGAATCCTGTATTGCGCGGGTTCACCCAGAAATCCTTTCTTCAGACGGCAGCCCAAATATAGACCTGCTTGAAAAGTTTCTGAATTCGAGTCATATCTATTTTATTTACACCAAGAAGGGCAAACCATACCGTTCGCTGAAGCCACTCTTTCCATTTCAAAGAGACTACAAACAACTGATGGAAACAGAATTGAAACCTCCCACGCCATAACTTCTATAACCATTCATCATGGATAAACGACGAAAGCCGGAGCAATGCTCCGGCCTTTGGTTTTGGTGTGTTGTACGCTCAGCCCTGAATGTCGAACTGCTCGGGATGCAGCGTGGGGTCGCTCTTGATGAGGATGTTCTTGCCCACTAACTCCTCCAACTCGGTGAGCCAACTGGCGTTGTTGGATTTGAGGACCTTGACGGTTTCGGGGTTGACGCGGAGGAGAACATCGGCGCCCTCGAAGTGCTTCCGCATCTTGCGCAGCTCGGTGTAGATCTCGTTGCAGACAGTGGTGGGGCTCTTCACCATGCCGGTGGCCTGGCAGGTGGGGCAGGGGACGCTGAGGGTCCGCTCCAGGGACTGCTTGACGCGCTTGCGGGTGATGGCGACGAGGCCGAAATCGTTGAATTGGAGAACCTTGGTGGGTGCGCGGTCGGATTTGAGGGCTTCTTCGAGAGCGGCCAGGACCTTGAAGCGGTTCTTGCGGTCATCCATGTCGATGAAGTCGATGACGATGATGCCGCCCAGGTCGCGGAGGCGAATCTGGCGGACGATCTCGGGGACGGCGTCTAGATTGGTCTTGACGATGGTGTCTTCAAGGCGCGCTGACTTGCCCACGTACTTGCCGGTGTTGATGTCGATGGCCACCAGCGCCTCGGTCTGGTTGATGACGATGGAGCCGCCGCTCTTGAGCCAGACCTTGGAGCGGAGGGCCTTGGAGATTTCGTCCTGAATGCCGAAGTGCTCGAAGAGCGGAGTCTCCTTGGTGTAGAGCTTGACGCGGCGCACCAGGGTGGGGGAGAAGCGGTTGAGGAAGCGCACGATGCGCTCGTAGTCGGCTTCCGAATCGACCCAGATGTGGGAGAAGTTGGAGCTGACCTGGTCGCGGAGAATCCGCTCGATGAGCGACAGATCGTGATAAATGAGCGCGGGGGACTTGGAGCTTTCGGAGCGCTGCTTGATCTCGTTCCACAGATTGATGAGCATGCGGAGATCGGCGCGGAGCTCTTCTTCGGAGGCGCCTTCGGCGGCGGTGCGGACGATAAAGCCGCCGGAGGTCTCGCCGCGCTCGTGGACCAGAATCCGCTTGAGGCGCTGTCGCTCCTCGTCGGAGGCGATCTTGCGGCTCACGCCGATGTGGCTCACGGTGGGCATGAAGACCAGGAAGCGGCCGGGAAGGGCGATGTGCGATGTGATGCGGGCGCCCTTCTTAGCGATGGGCTCCTTGGCGATCTGGACCAGAATCTCCTGGCCCGGCTTGAGCAGGTCGCTGATGATGGGCAAGTCGGACATCTGCGCGGAGCGGCGCGAGGATATGCGGCCTTTGCCGGGGCCACCTGGCGCTCCACGGCCACGGCGTGCCCTGCCGGTGCGGTCGCGGCGCTGCTGGATCTGGCCTTCGCCGGCTGCAGGTTGACCTTCGGTTGCGGTCTCGTCCTCGTCTTCGTCGAAGCCGTCCTCGTCCCCGCCGGTCTTGCCGTCGAAGTTCAACTGGATGCGGTGATCGAGGTGGGCCTCCTGGAGCATCTCGCCCAGGTCGCCGGTGCGAAGCTGGTTAGGGAGCGTCTCCTCTTCAAAGTCGTCCAGGTCGTGATCTTCGGCTTTGCCGTGGCGATGAGGATGGCGGGGAGCGTCGAACTCCTCCCCCTCGATGACCTCTTCCTCGAGGAGGCCGCTGCCGGGGGCAAAGTCCGAGACCGGGGCTGCGGAAGCCGGTTTCGCCGGAGCTTCTTCCTTCTTCTTCTTGCCGCCAAGTCCGAAGGGGAGCTTAAAACCGGCAGGCGGGATTGGGTCGAAGCGGTGGGATGCGGAGGCATCGTCGGGGACCCCGGTCTCCCACCCCGCCGACGAAGACCTGTCGTCGGGGACCCCGGTGTCCGGCGGCTCCGTTTCGGTCCCCGCGGGTTCAGTAGCGGCAGTCTTGTCCGAACCCAGGCCGGTTGTCGTCTCATCCTGCCTGATCACCCTGTCTGCCAGTTGCTCATCAGCCAATGGCTCTGCGATTACCGGCTCGACTTCATAGACCTTCGCCTTGGCTGCAGGAGGTTCGGGCGCGGATTCGGTGGATTCCTCAAACTGTTCATCTTCGAAGGATTCTTCCCCGGCCAGGCGCTCTTCCGCGGCTTCGGGAACAAGCCCTTCCGGCGTTTCTTCAGCCGCTGGCTCAGCGGGGGACGCGGGGCTGGGCTCGATCCGCTCCGAGAGGAGGCCTTCCTCTTCAATCTCGTCGGGAGCGGCGCCGTTGTCCTGGACCGCGTTGGCGGACTCGAATTCAACAGCGGTCTCGGAGCGGCGGGCGCGATGCTTGGAGAGCGACTCACCGGGCAGCAGGCCGCTGCCGTCCCACTGGAGGGGCGCTTCGATCAGCGTCGAAGGCCTGGAGGTGCTGGCCGGACGAGCCGGCGCGGTGGGCGCGGATTGGGGAGCATCGTCGGCTGCCGCGCTGCCGTACTTCGAGAGCGACTCGCCAGGCAGAACGAAAGGCGCCGGCGCATGGCCTGCGGAGGGTGCGGGGGCAGCTCCCCGACGTGGTGGGGCATCGCTGGGGACCCCGGTTGACCACCCCAGCGATGAAGACCTATCGCCGGGGGCCCCGGCTTCGGCGTGAATCACCGGGGCCACCTCAGTTTCCGCCGGTGTCCGGGGATAAATCTCCGTGGACTCTTCTGGCTCGGCCTGGCCTTCAGGCGAACCGGCGGGACCACGGCCACCGCGGCGGCGGCGGCGTCCACGCCAGCGCTTTGCGCCTGGTTCGGTGGAATCATCCTGGGCGCTGCTGGATGGGCCGGAAGTGAACGAGGATTCGGGAGCCGCCACGGCAGCATCGCCAGCCTCGGGTATGGCTTCGACCGGCAGACGGCGGCTTCTTGCGGGACGTTCCGGCCGCGGTTCCTGCTTTTGCTCGGATCCTTGATCGGCTTTTTGGCCGGAGCGCGGGAGGCGTGCTTCGCTGCGACCGTCACTGCTCTCTGGTGCGGGAGTATGCCGGATCTCGCGGGGAGGCTGGTTGCCGCCGTTGGCCGCGGCTCTCTCCAGCTCGTCGGTCTCTTCCTGGTCTTCCAGCTCCAGGAAGTCGGTTACATACAGGAAGGCGTCGCGCTCCAGCCCCACGTCCACAAAGGCGGACTGCATGCCAGGCAGCACGCGGGTAACGCGGCCGTTGTATACCGAGCCGGCCAGGGTGTACTCGTTTTCGCGTTCGTAGTAGATTTCCGCGAGTTGATCGTCTTCAAGAATCGCAAGCCGCGTTTCATGCGGCGTGCTGGAGATGCAAATCTCTTTTGCCATCGTACCTTTCCGTCCAGCGGCATTGGCCTGCTGGGATCTGCGGCAAGGTTGGATGGAGACGCGCGAACCCGGGAGGGAAGGGGATGTGCGGGAGGGATGACCTTCGAGTCGCTGGTGTGCCGGTTGCCGCGCGGCTGCCTGCCCCAGGGGGCGGCGAACTGCGCGAACTGTGGCGGATGTCCTTATGGACAATCCGGACAAACCGAACGAGCTGTGTGGTGCGGTGATCCAATTGCAGAGAGTTTGTGGCCAACCTAGCCGGCGTTGCCGGCGGGGCCGTTCCACCGTTGGCGCATGCACGGCCGTGCCGCGCGGCCAGAGCCAAATTAACCTGCCCCGATGTTCCCGCGCTTTGCGTGCAACTTATACGCTGCCAACGGCTTTCCCGTCTCTGCGTGCTCATGAACCCTTATCCTGCCGGGCTCGAGATCCATCCGGACCTGGCCGGCTAAATGCTTCATTCTTTCTCTTGCGGCCCGGACAGTTCCCGGGAACACAAGAGCCTAAACTTGTGAAACTCAGTCCGGGGCTACATGCCACCCCGCGACGCTCAGTTGACGAACCGGCGCATGCGGACATTCATCGCCACGCCCAGCGCCAGGAACGTAAACAACACCGAAGATCCGCCGTAACTCATTAACGGTAAAGGAATTCCGGTGACCGGCATAAAGCCAATGACCATGCCCACGTTGACCCCAATCTGAAAGGTCAACACAGCCACTATCCCCATAATAATCAGGGATCCGGACAGGTCCGCGGCTGTTTGTGCGTTCTGAATCAAACGCATCAATATAAGAAAGTATAGCAGCAGCACCAAAAGCGCGCCGACGAAGCCGTGCTCCTCGCCGAATGCGGCAAAGATGAAGTCAGCGTGGGGGATGGGCAGAAAGTCGCCCTGGGTCTGTGTGCCTTTGGCCACGCCTTTGCCCCACACCCCGCCTGATCCGACCGCGATCTTGGATTGCAGGAGTTGATAGCCTGTGCCCCTGGGGTCGTTGTCGGGGTTGATGAAGCTGGTCAGCCGGGCCTTTTGATAGGGCTTGAGCAACTTGCCGCTGCTCCAGACGCCGGCCACCAGCACGGCGCAGGCAGTGAGCAGAACCAGTGCCTGGCGAAGGTTGATGCCGCCCAGAAAGAGGCCGGCGACCAGGATCGGCGTGTAGGTGAGCGCGGTTCCCAGGTCGGGCTGGACCAGCACCAAAGCCATGGGAATGCCGACCAGCACAAGAGCTTTGAGAATGTCTTTCCAGGTAAGGCTGCGCCCGCCCAGGTTGGCGAAGTAGCGGGCCACAATGAGAATCAGAATCAGCTTGACCCACTCCGAGGGCTGAAAGTGAACAGGGCCGATACTGATCCAGCGTTTTGCGCCCAGCACCTTGTGTCCCACCAGCTTCACAGCCACCAGCGCCAGCAGACTGGCTCCATAGACCCAGGGAACCCACTCGAGCAGGCGGTGATAATCGATTTTGGAGAAGAGGAACATGGCCGCCAGACCACCAGCAATCCAAAACAACTGCTTTGTGTGGGAGCCGATGTACTTGGTGTGCAGCGTGGCCGAGTAGATCTCAAGGACCGAAACCGTGCACAGCAGGAGCACCATGCCCAGCAGCGTCCAGTCGAAGTCGCGAAAGCTCAGAAAACGCCTCATCGGGGCAGCCTCTCCTTAACGCGGAGGGGCGAGGTGAGAAGCCAAGCCGGCAGCCAGGCGGGTCCGGGGAGCTGGCCGGTGGCCAGGGCCTTGGTTCCGGCCACCGAGGCTGGATCGATCCAAAAATGTCCGGCGTGGATGTCGCCCTCGCTCTGCTTCCGCCCCGGTTGCGCGGGCTCTGACCAGACCGCCCCCATCTCGACCGGCTTGGCCGCTCCGGCCTTCCACCCCAGCGACAAAGACCTGTCGCTGCCACCCCAGGAAGCAAAGACCGCTTCCTGGGGACCCCGGCTGCTGGGGACCCCGGCCTGGTCCAGTACGTTGTGCTCCTGCATCCGCTTCTTGTTCACGTAGACGGTGGCCACCTGGGCGGCGAGTCTGGCCGCGTTCGAGCCCCAGTCGCCGTGCTCCCACAGCACCGCGACCACGAACTCCGGGTTTCTGCGCGGGATGACGCCGACAAACCAGCCGTTAGGCAGGAATTCCTTGCCGCCGCCCAGGCGCTTGATGGCCTCGTGGCTGGCCACCTGCGCGGTGCCGGTTTTGCCGGCAAAGTCGATCCCGTCAAGATGCGAGGCGTAGGCCGTGTTGTAAACGCCGGGCGAGGTGGCCTCGGCCATGCCGTTGGTGATGATCTCCCAGTTGGCGGGATCGAGGGGGGTAGTGGCCTCGCCGGAGCCGGGAAAGCTGTCCTTGAGCGCCTGCCTGAACTGGTCGGGGAGCTGGCCGGTGTCCACCGCGTGGGGCCGGACAAAATGCCCATTGGAGGCGATGCCGCCGATCATGCGCGCCAACTGTATCGGCGTCACCGTGACCGGACCCTGGCCGATGCCCACCGAAACGGTTTCGCCCGCATACCACTTCTCATGGTAGTTCTTCAGCTTCCATTCCGAGGAGGGCACGATGCCTGCGGCCTCGTTGGGCAGATCGACGCCGGTGCGCTGGCCCAGGCCCACGCTATGAGCGTAGCGGGCGATGGTGTCGATGCCCAGCTTGTCGGCCAGCGTGTAATAGAAGGTGTCGCAGGACCAGGGAATGGCGCGCTCGATGTCCACATCGCCGTGGTGATGGTCGCAGGCGTGGAACTGGCCGTAGAAGTAAGCGCCGCCGTTGCAGAAGACGTGCATATTCTGCGCGACTCCTTCCTCAAGTCCGGCGACGGACATAAGAATCTTGAAGGTCGAGCCGGGCGCAAGCTGGTCCTGGATGGCCTTGTTCATCAGCGGGTGGTTGGGATCGTTGACGAGCTGGTTCCAGTCGGCGCGGTTGATGCGCACGGCGAAAGCGTTGGGATCGTAGCTGGGGTGGGAGACCATGGCCAGAATCTCGCCGTTGCGCGGGTCCATGGCCACCACGGCTCCGTCGCGGTCGCCCAGGGCCAGCTCCGCGGCGCGCTGGATGTCGATGTCGATCGTCAGCTTCAGGTCCTGGCCGGGAATGGCGTGCTGGGTCCGCAGGTAGCCTACTTCGCGGCCGTGGCTGTCCACAATTACGTCCCGCGACCCGTCCTGGCCGCGCAGCAACTCGTCATAGGTTTCTTCAACGCCCGCCTTGCCCACCACGTCGCCGGGCTCGTAGCCCGAAAATCGCTGGTTGTTGAGATCTTCCTCGCTCACCTCGCCCACATACCCGATCAGGTGGGCGGCGAAGCCGTCGCGGGGATAGAGCCGCCGCTCCTCGTCGATGGTTTCCAGCTCAGGCAACTCGTTGCGGTGCGCCTCGATAAACGCCTGCTCGTCGGCGGTGATGTCCAGCTTGATGGGGATGGGCTGGTAGCCCGGCGCGGCGCGATAGCGGCGCAAGGTGGCGCGCAACTGGTCCAGATCCAGGTTCAGACCGCGCGCGATCAGCGGCAGATCGTTGTCCACGTTGCGGTTCTGCTCCCGAACCAGAAAGCAGGAGACCGATGGGTAGTTGTCCACCACCAGCCGGTTCTCGCGGTCGAACAGCTTGCCCCGGCCGGCCATCACGGGAACCTTGCGGACGCGATTCTGCTCGGCCAGCAGGCGGAAGTTGTCAGCGCCCAGCACCTGCAGCCGCCATAACCCCGCCCCCAGGGCGAGCATCATGAAGAGAATGCCGTATTGCACCACCGTCAACTTGAGGGTGGAGAGTTTTTCTTCGCGAGTGCCGCTGCCGTAATACATACTGTCTGTGCCCTAGAATACAGCCAATCGGCTTCTATTGATTGATCCAATGGATCGAGCCACCACAAAGCTGTCATTCCGGGCATCCTGAGTCCGCCGCGGCGGACGGCGAGGGTGGGTGCGCCCTGTATCCAGCTATTGGATGGACCGGAGGTAGGCCACAACCTGCCATCGCTGGGCCTGTGGCAGGCTCGACCAGGAGGGCATGCCATGGCGCAGGTCGCCTTGGCGCAGAAACCACTCGATGTCGCCGTCGCTGAGTGAGCGAATTGCCTGGCTGCGCAGAGAGGGACGCTTGCGGCCGTCGCCCTGCGCGTTGGCCTGGTGGCACTGCTGGCAGTGGTCGCGATACACCAGCCTGCCGGCCGCAACCGCCTGAGGATTGCCGGCAAGAGGATTGGAGCGCGCGTGATCCTTCGGCGGGATTTGCTCCCACCTGGAATTTGAAACTGCGGCAAGAGCGAGCGTTGCGCTCAGCAGGAGGGAGAGAATTGCAGAGGTTCGCCGCATCATTCCCCACCCCCTTGAGAACCATGGAACCACCCGCCAATCTGCTCGAATTCAAAGGCCAAGCCGACGCGGTAGACCCGGGCAAGGCTCGTGCCGGTGAGGCCGAAGCCTGGCGAAAAGCTCAGCCGGACGCCCTTGGGCAGTTGCCAGCCGATAAGCGGGGCGATGTAGTGGGAGGTATCGCGCATGGTGAGCGCAAAGGTGCTTCCGAGGCCGCCATAGGCTTCCAGGCCGGCCATGAACTTGTCCGCACAAAACGCGCATTCCCGGTCGCTGGCCGCGCCGCGCAGCGGACGGGTGGCTCCCACCGCGTAACCGAATTCCCACGGGTCATGACCGAGGTCCTTTTCCGAGATGAAGTTCTCCGAGACGTTCCAATCCTTGACGTTGGAAGAGAGAATAAGCTTCAGTTCCGCCTCGTGCTGATGTTCGCGGCGCAGTTCGCTGTTGGGTGGCGCAAGATCGGACTGGCCATCGTGGCCCACCACCTCGAGAATGGTCTTGTCGGCGCCGGAGGTGTCCTCGTACTCGATATAAAGGACCGGATTAACGGCGTGATCGCGCATCAGCGGGCGGATGCGGTTCTCCAGCCGCCAGCCGGTGAAGACCGTGGAGTCGCTGCCGGTGGCTTGACCGTCGAGATAGAGCTCGGTTGTCCACCAGGCGCGGGTGCCGTACTCCAGCTCCATCGCCGTGGCGCCGAATGGGTTGCCGCCGTTGGTCTGGGCAACGGCTGACTTGGTTTCGATTTCGAGGTTGCCGGGCTCCTCCAGTTCGTGGGAGTAGGTCACAAAGTAGGGCTTTTCCTGCGCCCCTCCAATAAGAGGCATGAAGATCACGAGAGTGACAGCCAGAGAAGCGCCGCGCCAGAGATTTCTCGGCGATTTGAAGAGCAAAGTTGAATCCTCCGGTGAAATACGACTAAAGTAGTCGTATATTTGAAAATAAGACTAAATCAGTCCGATATAAATTGCAACAAGGCCCTCTGACTGGCCAGCCGGCATATCTATGCCCACCCTAGCCTCAAGATGGCATAATGCATGTCCTTCGACTTCGCTGCGCTCCGCCAGGATGACAGCTAGGGTGAGGCAGTCAGCCCTGCCTTTGCCCCCTGCTTCTGCACGCTCTCCCATGCAGCAGGATCGTGCGAGGATTCCACGCCGAAAGGCCGCGCTACTTCTCTTCGGCGTTGTTTTTCTGTTGCTCCGCGCGGATTGCCTGGACGATGGTTGTCATCAGATCGTCCAGGGTGCGGCCCGGCGCCAAGGTGCAGCCGCTGAAGGTGTCGGTATCGAGCTGCTGTTTGGCGCAGGTCAACAGCACGCCATGCACATCGGTCACCGTGAAGTTCAATACGGTGTTGGAAGGAGCAGCGTGGAGAGGTGCGGTGTTGACATTGCCGGCCGGAGCAGCCTTGAGGGGCGACGTTGAACCTGTGGAGGCGGCCATCTGTGCGGCAGAGAAAGCAATGACGACGGCGAGGGCTAGAAGCGTTGCAGCTCTTTTCATAATCACCTTTCTACTTGCTTGTGCCAGGATTCCGGCGGCAGTTGAGGTATCGGCTGAATGTGCAATTCTGAACACCATGTGTTGTCCTGGGACATGGACCGCGTTTGACTTCGCTCCGGATATGCGGCTATTGAGTGAGCAAAATTGTACACAACAGTGGCATAAACATCGGCAATATGCAATTGAAAACGAAAGAGATATTGCTTTGGTTAGGGTGCGGGATTGGCGGAAAATAAAGCTTATGGAGGTTGTATCATATAAACTTGACAACGACCCACTCAATTTGGCATTCTGATAGAGTCAGGAGTTTATTGAACAGGCGGGAGAATCAACCATGGCGAAGATGATCGGCATTGACCTCGGCACCACGAATTCGTGCGTCGCCGTTCTGGAGGGCGGAGAGCCCAAAGTGATTGCAAATGAAGAGGGTTCGCGGACGACGCCCTCGATTGTGGCCTTCTCCAAGAGCGGGGAAAGGTTGGTGGGGCAGGTGGCCAAACGGCAGGCGATCACCAACCCGGAGAACACCATTTTCTCCATCAAGCGGTTTATGGGCCGGCGCTACAACGAAGTGACCGACGAGATGAAGATGGTGCCCTTCAAGGTGGTGCAGCAAGGCGATCACGTGGGCGTGATTGCCCAGGGCAAGGAGTACACGCCGCCGGAGATTTCGGCCATGATCCTGCAAAAGCTGAAGAAGAGCGCCGAGGCCTACCTGGGCGAGACGGTTACCGAGGCGGTCATCACGGTGCCGGCCTACTTCAACGACGCGCAGCGGCAGGCGACCAAGGACGCAGGTAGGATTGCCGGGCTGGACGTGAAGCGCATTGTGAACGAACCGACCGCCGCGGCGCTGGCATATGGGCTGGACAAGAAGAAGAACGAGACGATCGCCGTGTACGACTTTGGCGGCGGCACCTTCGACATCTCCATTCTGGAAGTGGGCGAGGGGGTGATCGAGGTCAAGTCGACCAACGGCGATACCCACCTGGGCGGCGACAATCTGGACCAGCGGATTGTCGATTGGCTGATTGCCGAGTTCAAACAGGAGCAGGGGCTGGACCTCAGTTCGAAGGGCAACGAGATGGCGCTGCAGCGGCTCAAAGACGCCGCGGAAAAGGCCAAGATCGAGCTATCGACGACGGTGGAAACGGAGATCAATCTGCCGTTTGTGACCGCGGACGCGACCGGGCCGAAGCACCTGGTGCGGAAGCTCACGCGGGCCAAGCTGGAACAATTGGTCGAAGACTTGCTCGACAGGTCGATCGGCCCCTGCAAGCAGGCGATGACTGACGCGGGCGTGACCACCAGCCAGATCGACGAGGTGGTGCTGGTAGGCGGGCAGACGCGCATGCCCAAGATTCAGGAACTGGTGAAGAAACTCTTCGGCCGCGAGCCCCATCGCGGCGTGAATCCCGACGAAGTGGTGGCCATTGGCGCGGCGGTGCAGGCCGGCGTGCTCGGCGGCGAGGTCAAGGACCTGTTGCTGCTGGACGTGACGCCGCTGACGCTGTCGATCGAGACGCTAGGCGGCGTGGCGACGACGATGATTCAGCGCAACACGACGATTCCGACCAAGAAGACGGAGACGTTCTCGACGGCCGCTGACAATCAAACCGAGGTCGAGGTGCACGTGCTGCAGGGCGAACGGCCGCTGGCGGCGCAGAACCGGACGCTGGGCAAGTTCAAACTAGGCGGGATCATGCCGGCGCAGCGTGGCATTCCGCAGATCGAGGTGACCTTCGACATCGACGCCAACGGAATTTTGAACGTGACGGCGAAGGACAACGCGACCGGCAAGGACACGCGCATCACGATTACTTCGAGTTCAGGCCTGAGCAAGGACGAGGTGGAGAAGATGGCCAAGGAGGCCGAGGCTCACTCCGCCGAGGACAAGGAGAAGCGCGAGGAGATCGAGGCGCGGAATCACCTGGATGGGCTGGTCTACAACATCGAAAAGATGCTAAAGGATTCCGGCGAGAAGGTACAGGCTTCCGACAAGACCGAGGTCGAGGCGGCGCTGGCCGAGGCGAAAAAGGTGCTGGAGGGAACTCCGGCTTCAAGCGAGCTGAAGGCCGCACACGAGAAGCTCACCCACGCCAGCCACAAGCTGGCCGAGGTGCTGTACAAGGCCAATGCGGCTGCCGCCAATGCTCCGACGCCGCCTGTGGCAGGGGAGCCGGTGACGGGACAGAAGAAAGACGAAGGCGTGATCGACGCCGAGTATGTGGACGTGGAGGACAAGAAATAAGCGGGTCAGTTAGTCAGCAAGTCAGCTGGGCGGGCGACGGCTTGTCGCCCGACCCCAAATTTCACAGCGCAACGGACGTAGCGGCTTTGGAGGTCGCCAATGGCAAAAAACACCGGAGAAGGATGCCGGCAAGGTTCGGTAGATGATCGCAGTCAAGTCTACAATCCGCAGAACGGCAACTGGGTCGAGAGGGATTCGGCAACTGGCCAGTTCATCCGGCAAAAGAAAGATGGAACGCCGTACAAAGGTGTCGCGATAGAGCCGGACGAGCGGAAATACGAATAGCGCCTGCTTGTCGAGGTCAAGATGGGATACGACGACCGGCTTTACGTAACGTCCTGCAAGAAATGTGGGACAAGATGGCTCTTTAGCCCCAAGGCCGAAGGGAACGAGGCGGCCGTCCCGAAAGGGAAATTCACATGCGATTCCTGCTCCGCCATCAATTATTTTCGGAATCCGGAAATGTACCCCAATCTGCCTGCAGACCTTTTCTTGGGTCATGAAATACATAACCAAGTTAGGGTTTTACCGTTTCCGCCTGAACGGCGCACCTCTGCGTGGGCGTACCCCTACTCAATCCGCTCTATCTTGTATCAGTTGTCGCGGGAGTTTGGGCATTGCTGCATGAGCGTACGCGGTCCGGATGTGGTCTTTGGCGAGAAGTTATTTAATGACACTTGTTACAATTCGCCGGAACCGGACGAATGGGATGAGGGGCATGCCTGCCACATCACCTCGGGGTTCACCCGCAATGCCAAAACCTGTCCCCTTTTCGAGAAGATCAAGGAGTTCTGCCAGACCCCGCAAGAGCAAAGATTCTTGTGGGCATATCTCCAGATTACGAAGACGCAGAATTTCCCGATGCTCCTGCCGCAGCCGCGTATCGGGGTCGGCGGAAGAAGAAGGCCAGACTTTGTTGCATTTATTCCTAAGCAGTTCCTCGTGTATCAGCGGTATGCGGTCGAACTCGATGGGGCGCACACAGATTCCAAGGCCGACCAACTCAGGGATTCGGATCTGACAGCCGAAGGATACGAAGTAATATCCCTGAGACCAGGGGACAAAGGCTATTTTCCTGAAGTTCGCGCGCTTGTCGAGCGTTTCTACGCTGAGATGCGGGTGGCAAAGGAGTCCCAGTGGCAGCTCGCGACTGAAATTGCCGTAAGCCACTATACTGGTGGCTCGACCCTGACAGATGAAGACATCCCTTTTTAGTGTTTGCCGCATCATGCCATGCGCGCCAAAGTTGACTCGTTCCAGTAAACGGTGGAGAGGCTGATGGACTATTCGCAGATCATTACGACCGAACCCGGTAAGCGTAGCGGCAAACCATGTATTCGCGGGCTGCGCATTACCGTCGACGATGTTCTGGGCTACATGGCCGCCGGAATGAGCCATGAGGAGATTCTGACGGACTTTCCTGATTTGACCGAGGCGGACATAGAGGCATGTCTGGCTTTTGAGGCCGGACGGGATTAGCAGTCTCTATGATGGAAATGCACGTGATGACCACCGGGATTGCAAGGAGACAGAGAACCCGAGATTCTGCTGAATCGGAGATTGAGTAACCACACACATGCCCACGACACAGAACAAGGACTATTACGGCACGCTTGGCGTGAAGAAGACGGCGACGCCGGAGGAGATTCGCAAGGCCTTCCGGAAGGCGGCGCGGCGGTATCATCCGGACGTCAACCCGGGGGACAAGCGGGCGGAGGAGAAGTTCAAGGAGATCTCCGAGGCCAACGATGTGCTGAGCGACGAGAAGAAGCGCAAGGTCTACGACCAGGTGGGCTTCTACTCCGACCAGATCGACCCGGCGACGGCCGAGGCCTATGCGCGGCAGCAGGGCGCGGGCGGCGGCATGCCGGTGGACTTCGGCGGCTTCGACTTCTCCGGTTTTCAGGGCGGACCGGGGCAGCAGGCAGGCGCGGGCTCGGCTTCGTGGGGCAGCTTCAAGGACATTTTTTCAGGCATCTTCTCGGGGGCGCAGCATCCCCAGCGGCCGCGGGGACCGCAGCCGGGGACGGACCTGGAGTACCAGGCGACGG
>JBEKZR010000080.1:0-11314 GCA_049509715.1 Occallatibacter sp.
GCCCTCGCACTGCAAGCGGTTGTGCTTTTCCACAGGCAGAAAGCACATGGCTACACCATAGGCTCCCGGCTCAGGCAACTGCATCCCCAGTTCGCCACACTCGCGCGCAAAAAAGGCGTGCGGAATCTGAATCAGGATGCTGGCGCCGTCGCCCGTCTCCGGATCGCAGCCCGCGGCGCCGCGATGGGTAAGGTTGATGAGGACCTCGAGGCCCTTACGGATAATCTCATGGCTCTTTTCGCCGCGAATGCTGGCGACCAGTCCCACACCGCAGGCATCATGCTCATTCCGTGGATGATAGAGGCCCTGCGGCTGAGGAGTGCGGAGATGACGATGCGATGTATGCATGGCAACCTTTTCGATGAAGCTTTCTGGTGCAAAATGCATTGCCTGGCCCGAAAGACACATCCCCCATGCGTTCCTGTCGAGGGAAATCGCCCTGTTCCTTCTTGAGTAGGCATGCCGGAGCATGCCTGGCCACGTGTGGGACTAAGCTGACATCTTTAATATATCGAAAATTTCGCTTTTCGGCAGAACTTCCTTTCGCGGCGTCGCCGGAATCGGCATGCCGATTGCCTCCGCGGTCCCATGCCGCACATTTTGCGGCATATACCGCGGCCCGTAGGAAGCGCGCGCTCGATTTCGATACTGGTCGCAGACGGGGCGCTGGCGGGCAGCGGGTGCATACCCCACCCATAAGAGCAGCGCGTCATCGGAAGAAGCTGAAGCCTTTTTTCTTTTTCGGGTATACGCTCAGGCCGCAAGCTGTGCCGGCCATTTGACGGATCATGAGTGAAATGGGCGAGTCCTGGAGCGCGAGCGGGATAGCAGTGTCCTGCATCTTCCTGACCGTGGCGTAATCGTTGGGAATCTTCCACTGGGCGGGCCTGGAGAGCGCCTTCTCAACTTGTTCATCATTGATGACCATAGTGCCTGGCTTATACCGGTTGAGCACGATTTCGAGGTTGGGGCCGCCTGTGGTGAAGTACTGGCCGATGAGGCGATTTGCATTGCGCAGTTCGGGAATGCTGACCTGCGTGACCAGGTAGATGGTGGAAGCCTGGTTGAGGAGAGCCGTACCGGTTGGATCAAGCCTGGATCCCGCATCGACTACCACGTTCTCGAAGTCCCCGCGGGCGACGGCCAGCATCTTGTCGATGGCTTCGCGCGAGGCATCAACGGGGAGGAATTTGCCCGGGGCCGCGAGTACCCACAATCCCGAACTATGCCTGACAAGCAGCCGGGAGAGGAGATTCGAGTCGAGGCGGGCAGAATCCTGAAGAGCGTTGACGGTCGAGTATTCAGAGGTGATCCCAAGGTCGAGGGCCGCGTCTCCAAGGGGGAGATTGAGATCGATCAAGAGGGTGTTCTGACCGAGGTCATGGGCCAGCGATACGGCGAAATTGCAGGCGACGGTGGTGACGCCGGAGCCGCCCTTGGCGCCGAGAAACACGAACAACCTGCCGGTTGCTTTCCTGGAGGGGATCGTTGCCGGACGGCGGACCGAGACCCTCACCAGGGCTTCGGCCATGGCGCCGGGAGCGCAGGGCAGAGTGAGAAACTCGCGAGCGCCGACTTGCATGCAGCGGATCAGCAGTTCCTGATCGGCATGAGCCGAATAGACGATCACGGTTGCCGAGTTGTGGGCACAGATGCTCTCTACCAGATCAAGGGCGTATTCCGGGTCACTGTCCAGGTCCATGAGGACGACGTCGTAATTCTGCTCCAGCATCTTCTGCAAATAGTCGTGGCCGCGAGGGTAGGAAGAAAACTCCTGGATCGCGACCCCCTGGCAGCCTGCAATCTCGCCGGCTACCGTCTTTCGGCGCCGGTCTTCCGGGCCGACGATCGCGATGGACAAGAGGCCGGCGCTAAGCGCATCGGGAATCTGGAAAGAGGCTGACATGGCGGAATTTTCTTCTCCAAGCTGCATGCAACACTCCCGCGGGCTAACCTGCGATCGTTCAACTGTCTGATCCTATCCCAATCTAATACTAGCCCGCCACATTCCTGGTAGCCCACTTTCGGGTCCCTGGTATTACACCTTGATGTCATGTATACGAGGCCGATCTGTCCGCCTCTTATAAAACAAATCAAAAACTGCTCAATTAGGTTATCGGCAGCAGGGGGGCCGACATTAGAGTTCTTTGAGACAGGCTAATCGCAAAACCTTCGCCTCTCATTACATACTTTAGAATCAATAGTTTACGATTCTGGCCATGCTGTCTCGACAAAGGTCGCGGGTTCGAGCGCTGTCGTTCCCGACCTACATCCCAATGGGCCTGGCGGGTAAGGCGAGGAGAGGGGCAGTGATTCTTAGGTACAATACGGTCAGGATCCCAAGGATTGTGCGTTCTGGTCGCTTGCCAACGTCCGGCCTTGTCGTGCGAGGGGCTCACCGGCGGCCATTCAGATTCGAGAGTCTCGTGTGGTACATTTGCGCCATGTTCATCAAAAGTTTGGCGATAGTCGTGGTGCTGTTGGCTGTGACGCAGACGCCCATGCCAGCATCCGGGCAGGCGGCCGATAATTCCCGCGCCAATCAGCAGACTCCGCCGCCTTCGACTACTTCCAATGCCGCCCCACAAAGCACTGGCAGCCCAGCGGGCAAAGGCGATTGCAATGGTTTTCCCTGCGACGAGCAGCAGCCTCACGTCATCGTTACCCTTCCGGCTCCAGCGCCGACACCCTGGCTGTGGCGCGATCGAATCGCATGGGGGGCAAACCTGTTGCTCGCTCTGGTGGGATACGTGGGCATCATGCTTGCCCTGTTATTGCTGAAAAGGATCGACCGCCAAACGCGCTTCGCAGAAGCTGCCGCGGAAACCTCCTCCAACAACGCTCATGCCGCATTGTTGCATGCTCAAGCCATCATCGAATCAGAAAGGCCGTGGCTGGTGATCACGGTCGAGCCAGCCCTGAATGTGGAGAACAGTTTCACCGTTATGGCCACCAACCGTGGCCGTTCCCCTGCCCTCATCGTCGGCACGCTGGAGCAGATCATGATTGCAATCAATGAAGCCGCGCTCCCCTTTACCCCTCAGTATGAGGACAGGGAACCGAAGGCCCCGCTTGTTCCCATCATTCTGCTTCCGGGTGAATCAACGAGCATCAAGCCATTCAACCGGGACGATCTGAAAGGGATTTGCGAATCCGAGGCAGAACTGACGCGCGTGGAAAACTGGCAGGAAAAGGTCTTTATCTACGGCAAGCTTATCTACAGGGATTTGATTGCGCCCAGCTACAAGCAGGCCCATGAAACGAATTGGTTTTGCTGGTACATCCACGGACGGCAAAAGAGCGGTTTGGTCATTGCCGGACCGCCTTCATACAATGTGCACACCTAGAGTCTGCCATGAACTATAGGGCGGACAGCGTAGCGAGTGAAAATCCGGCCAGACCGGGGCTGGCGCGCGTTTGCGACCGCTTTTGCGCGCACCAAGGCTCATGCGGCTGAACGACGCCTGGCACATGGAAGCAGCACCGGCAAACAAGAGGGGAAGCGCGCCCAACGGAAAATGCCGGAAGACCGTGCTGGATCGACGACCCTTCTTCTACTCTTCTGCCCGGCTTGCGGGCGCAGTTCGCACCAGTATCACGGAGTTGTTGTCTGAATAGACGATCTTCCACTCATGCAAGAGCAGCAAGACGCGAGCCATCGGGGATTGGCGGTTCAAGAGGCAGAAATTGACCTTGTACTTTTGAAGGAGCGCATTCGGGTCGCTCTGCAGGGTCGCCCAGCTTCCGAATTCGGCGAGGAAACCTGACCATTCGTAAACGTCGGTACGGCCGTCTATCATTACCGGGTATTCCGGCGCCGCCCAGATCAGGTAGCCTCCAAGGCCATAGTCGTTTAACATGGGCCCGGAGAGACGATTGGCCTTGATGAATTCCACCGCCTTTACAGGGCTTTGATCCTCTACCTGTCTTTCCAGGTTTTGCCGGCTGGGAAAGGCCAGGAGCGCTGCCAGCATCGAAAGCCCGATGAGCAGCGCATTTGGCCAGATGCGATCCTCTTCGGCCTTGTAGTTGTCCCACGAAGTCGAGAGCAGACGCGACAGGACAGGCGCGGCCAATATGCCGAAGACAGCCAGCATGCGCAGGTGGCTGGCAGCCAGCCATGTGCCCAGCGCCAGGAGAAGCAACTCATCCCAGAACAACTCGGTTCGACGCACGACCACCGGGAGAAAACAGCATAGGAGAACGACCAACAGTCCAACTCCGCGCGGGTCACTCAACTGCAGCGGCGCCCACTCCTCCACGTAACCGAAAAGGATAGGCATATTGAGCATGGTGTCGAAGGGGTAGAGGATTTGCTTGACGCCAACCGGATTCAGGAACAACGCCGCCACCGAGAGGATCAGCGCCAGCATAAACATCCCGCGGCAGCGCGGATCCCAGCGTTGCGATACGAGCGAACCCATCTGAAAGCTGAAAAGGGAACTGAAAAGGAAGACTCCCGCCATGACAATCCCAAGCATGAAAGACCCGTGGCAGTTGATCCAGACTGCGAACAGGAACGGCAGCCAGAAGAACCAGCGGGGATTGCGAGTGCGTCCGAGGTGAATCAGCACGAGTTCCGCGATCAATAAGAGGTAGGCGATCATCTGCGGCCGAATGGAAAAGCCGATGGTGGCAAAGAACCAAATGGTCATGGCCCCCAGGAAAGCCACTTTGGCATTTCCCGAGTAAAGCCAGCAAAGACCATAGCCGGCGACGAGAATAGCTGCGGTGAAGAGGCATAACCAGAGCATCAGGCCGGAAAAGCCTCCCCATTTGTAGGCGCCGTAAATGGCCACCTGCGCGAGCCATTCCTGCGGTATCAGGGCCTGGTGGTTACTGGTGTAGGAAAAGAGATCTGCAAGAGGAATGGCATGGCTCGTCCAGATGATCTCACCCGTCTTAAGGTGCCACCACAGATCCGGGTCGTCGAAACGCGACCTTACCGTGAGCACGGCGAGCACGACCAGAACGCTGGCCAGCATTACCGGGAACGAGAAGATCCTGCGTAGAATTCGAATGGGCACGGAACAGCCTTGTTCCCGGCGCTTAGGGATGCTGTACTCAGGCAGTCACCGACTGCCTGACGTCCTGCTCGGCGAAGAGCGGGTCGGGTTCGGCAAGCCGGATCAAGCGATGCAAATAGGCCCGGGAGATGCATAGGCTGCGGGCAGCCAGCGTCTTATTCCCATTGTGCTCACGAACGGCTGCAACGGCCAGTTTGATCTTATAGTCGCGAAGTTGCCGTTCAAAAGAGCCGGCGGGATTGTAGTCGCCGATGTCGACAATATCGCCATCGCCGGCGTCGGCAACATCATCCTCCGGGGCGCTCAGAATCACATCTTCGGCACGGACGCTCGGTCCGGTGGCGAGGATTATGGCCCTCTGTATTGCGTTTTCCAGTTCGCGCACATTGCCGGGCCAGGGGTGACTCTGAAGCAGGGCCAGCGCATCCGGCTGAATATCCTCCATCGGCTTTTGAAAGACCTTCGAGTAGTGGCGTAGGAAATGCATCGCAATCGCAGGGATGTCTTCCGGATGCTCCTGGAGTGCCGGTGTTTCAATCTGCATGACGTTAATGCGGTAGAAGAGATCCTGGCGGAATTTTCCTTCGGCCACCAATTTGTCCAGGTCCTGGTGAGTAGCGAAAATCAGGCGTGCCCGCAAGGGGATGAGCCGGTTGCTTCCCAGACGGCTGAATTCCATCTGCTGCAGAACGCGCAGGAGCTTGACCTGGGTGAACAGGCTCAGGTCGCCGATCTCATCGAGGAAAAGCGTGCCGTCGCCGGCCTTCTCGAAATAGCCTTCACGCGTCCCGGCCGTGCCGGTGAATGCGCCCTTTTCATGCCCAAACAGTTCGGCCTCAATCAGAGTTTCCGGGATGGCGCCGCAGGAAACAGCCACGAACGGACGGTCGGAGCGGGAACCCAGATTGTGAATGGCGCGGGCGATCAATTCTTTGCCGGTGCCACTTTCGCCCGTGATGAGCACCGTGGCATTGAGATTAGTTACGCGGCGCACGAGCTGGTAAACCCGCTGCATATGCGGGCTAGAGCCGATCAGCTGGTCGCAACTGGCTGGCTCCTCGAGTGGATGCTGCACGCCCTGAAGTTGCTGCTTCAGCGAGGAGTTCTCGTACGCCCGGCTGAGCATGGTCTTGAGATCGCGAATGGAAGGCGGTCTGCGGCAGTAGCCGAAGGCTCCCGTCTTAACGAGTTCGAAAGCGGTCGAGCGCAGACCATCATCGGCCATGACCACCGAGGGCACATTCGATGCGATCAAGCGCCGCGAAAACTCAAGGCGCTCCTGCAACGAATCATGATTCGAATTCAGCTCCAGAATCACGACATCGCAGCCCCCGGCCGACACCAGGTTGCTCATCCCTTCCTCATCCGACTCCAACAGAACCTGGAATTCCTTCCCGAGGACAGAGGAGAGAAGAGGGTGCAGCGTGCGGTCTTCCGAATACAATCCGACTTTGATCATGATTGCCCGCCCTCTCTCACTTCCATAACCACGCCCTCACAAGGGCGAAGCGGAAACCTGTCATCACCATCAATATCAATCCGATGCATTGATCACAATGCCTGTTTCGTGCCAGGTAAGTGCAACAATGGTAGTACATTTGAGGTGACGGCGGGTAACAAACCTCGCGCGGCGACAATACATCGCTTGGCGATGCCCACTACAAGGTGACTCACCCCCGGTTGGGAACATGCCTCAAGACACAACGTAAATGTTTGTCTAAATGCTTTTAATGCATAGTAGTACCGGGTTGGAGCCACGTCAATCCCACCTTGGTAACGAACCATCTTGGTAACACAGCTTGGGAGCACCGATAAAGCAACAGCCAGGGATCGAGGAGGGAAGTGGGGGGCGGTCGGTCCCCCGAATGCAGTCCAATTCAGCGCAGTCCGACTCGGCTGATTAGCAGTTAAGGTCTTCATTAGACGCAGTTTACGAAGGACGTCACTGATATAACAAGCGAGACGATCCCCAACAAAACGTCTCATTGTGCACCCGTCTCAATAGACTATTGTGAAGCACAAATATTACGTAAACATTACGAAGGTAACGTCACATTAGTTACATATGATTTGGATTCTTCGCGGAGTGGCGCCAGTTTTCAGGCGGTCGACGCCGCGAAATGGCACGTCAATTGTGAAGTAGCGTGGCTCCCACACAATGCTGGCATTGCCTCTTCTGGCTGCCGGGGTTGCCGTCCATCGCTTTGCGTCTTGGAGCCGTGATCTCTGCGGCATCGACGTGTAATCCTCAGTCTGACAATCAGTTGATCCCACCTTGCGTCCATCAGCGCCAGGGCCGGGTTATTTCTTCAGCGAATGCGACGCCGCACCTCCCACGTCCCGCGCTGGTGGCCGCTGGCGGGTGTATACGTCCCGCTTCACTCCGGGAAACCGCCCGTAAACATCCGTGTACAGCGGACGAGGACAGCCCACCGTAAACTGCCCAAATTGAGATAGTTTGGGACCACCGTCGATTTGGCCGAACAATTGCTATATACGTCGAGTCCCCTAAATCCCGGGGAGGAGGAGCATGGGTATGCACTCGTTCGCCTGGTGGCCTACGCTCATCGTACTCGCCGTGGCGACCTTCACGGATCTGCGCAGCCGCCGCATCCCCAACTGGCTGGTGCTCCCTTTCCTTCTGGCGGGAATTGTGGTTTCACCTTGGCGTCAGAACTGGCCCGGCATTGGCCGTAGCCTGGGCTGGCACGGAGTCGGCCAAAGCCTTGCTGGTCTGGGACTTGGCATCCTGATCTACGGTTTTCTATTTTGGATGGGCGGCATGGGGGCAGGGGACGTGAAGCTGAGTGCCGCGATCGGGGCCTGGATTGGCCCCAGTCAATTGTTGATTGCATTGGTCATTGCCGGCATGGCCGGGGGAATCATGGTTCTGTGCTTGGCCGCCTCGGGCGGATTTCTCAAAGAGCTGTTTACGGACGCGGGCGATCTCGTATTCGGTTGGAAGGAGCGCCGAATGCAACGCGATCCGGAGCTGGTTCTGAGCAATCCTGCGAAACGCAAAATGGCCTACGCTCCGGCCATCGCCATTGGAACGCTGATTTCCTTTTTTTCTCAGTAAAACCGGAACAGGGACTATGATGAACTCCAAGGCCACTTATCGATTTCAGGTTGAACCGCAAGGACTGTTCCATGCAGCAGGGAGGACCAATTCCGTGAATACAGACACTTCCCAGTACCTCGATGCCCAGTTTCCCGACTCCTTTGGCGCCGCCCGCCTGTCAATTGCGGTGATCGGCCCTGATGAGAGTCTCCGAAACGCGGTAGCGAAGGCTTTTACCGAATGCCAGCAGGGGGGCGATGTCCGTGAATTCGCATCTTACCCGCCCGGCCTGGACGATGTGCCGAGGCTGCTCGAACAGCGTTACGACGTGATCGTGATCGATCTGGACAGCAACCCTGAATACGCCCTGGAACTGGTGGAGAGCATCGGCGCCAACGGCGTAGCGACGGTGATGGTCTATTCGGCGAAGGCCGATCCGGATTTGCTGGTACGCTGCATGCGCGCGGGGGCTCGCGAGTTTCTGACTCAGCCCTTTGCCCAGAGCACCATGGCCGAGGCCATGGTGCGGGCCGCGGCCCGCCGTCCGGCAAATCAGCCCCTGAAGAAGACAGGCGGCAGGTTAATGGTGTTTCTCGGGGCCAAGGGCGGCGCCGGCGTTACCACCATCTCTTGCAATTTTGCGGTAGCGCTGGCCCAGGAACCTACCCAAAGGACCCTGTTAATCGATCTCGATCTCCCGCTGGGAGACGCCGCGCTCAACCTCGGGCTGGTCGCTGAGTACTCGACAATCAACGCACTTCAGGAGTTCAGCCGGCTGGATGCGAGTTTTCTCTCCAAGCTCCTGGTCAAGCATAGCTCGGGACTGTACGTGCTCGCGGCTCCGGGTAAGCTGCCGCAGTACCCGGCCTCCGATGAGGCCGTAGACAGGCTGCTGACCGTGGCGCGCCAGGACTTCGATAACGTGGTGGTCGATATGGGATCGAGGCTTGATTTGACGGGTACGGTTCTCTTCAAAGAAGCGAGGACGATCTACCTGGTCACGCAGGCCGGCATCCCCGAACTGCGCAACTCAAATCGCCTGATCAACCAGTACTTCAGCGCCAGCGGCACCAAACTCGAAATCGTGATCAACCGACATCAGCCTCGCGCCCTGGGGGTGGATGATGAACATATTACGAAGGCACTTACCAGGCCAGCCCAGTGGCAAATTCCTAACGATTTTGACGCTGTGCGGCAGATGCAGAACACCGCTACCCCGCTGGTGCTAGAAGATTCGCCTATTTCACGGCTGATCCGGGAGATGGCCGGCGCCGTTACCGGGCAGCCCGTACCCCAGGGGAAAAAGAAAGGTTTCAGTTTTAGAAGTCTGGGCAGGAAGAGTGCCGCCGCCGAGGAGCCGCTGTCGATAACACGGGTGACCCCCGGCCCGGTATACAGCGGAACCACGCCAAGCGCGACTCAACCTGAAGCCAGGGCGAACGTACCGGAGCCGTTCGTTCCTATTCCACCCGCAAGCACGGCGCCTTCGGCTGGATCGCGGACGTTCACGAAAACATCCACGCCAGCGGAAACTGCGGACACGAAGCGGGAGGCACCACCAAGCGCCAGCACTCCCAGTCAGCAGGTTGTAGCTGAAACGCGCACTTACAAAGGCGTTACGTATGTAAAGGGATCGGACGGCCAATGGCACCTGCAGGAAAGTGTGACCAAAGTCGTGACTCAGGAGAGGCCGACCATCGCATGGTCGACGCCCGATCCGATTGCCTATGGCACCCCGCTCAGCGCCACTCAGCTCAATGCCACGGCATCGGTTGAGGGGGAATTTGTTTATGCTCCTGCCGTAGGGTACGTGTTCGCGGCGGGAACGCATACGCTGTGGGTCATCTTCACTCCGACGGACACCACGAAGTACACCACGGCACAGGCCGACGTGTCGCTCACCGTCACCAGGGCGACGCCGACCATCACATGGCCGAAGCCCTTTTCGATTCCCTACGGCACTCCGCTCAGCGCCGCTCAACTCAGTGCCAGGGGATCGGTTCCGGGGACCTTCGCTTACACGCCTGCCGCAGGCGAAGTACTTCCATCAGGGATCCAGACGCTCTCGACGACCTTCACTCCGACTGACGCCGCGAACTACACCACGGCTGAGGCCGTTATGCAGATCACCGTCACCAAAGCGGCGCCGGCCATCACATGGCCGAAGCCCGCTCCGATTGCCTACGGCACCCCGCTTAGCGACGCTCAGCTCAATGCCACGGCATCGGTTGAGGGAAGATTCGTCTACATTCCATCCGCAGGCGCTGTGCTTGCGGCGGGAACGCATACGCCCTCGGTAACCTTCACTCCGGCGGACACCACGAACTACACGCCGGCACAGGCCGCCGTGTCGCTAACGGTCACCAAGGCGGCGCCGACCATCACATGGACGGCGCCCGATCCGATAGCCTACGGCACTGCCCTCAGCGCCACTCAGCTCAATGCCACGGCATCGGTACCAGGAACGTTCGTCTACACCCCCGCCGCAGGCGAGGTGCCTAAAGCAGGAACGCAGACGCTTTCGGCGACCTTTACTCCGACGGACGCCTCGGACTATACCTCGGCACAGGCCAGCGTGTTGCTCACCGTCACCAAGGCGACGCCGGCCGTTATCACGTGGCAGAAGCCCGCTCCGATTACATACGGCACCGCGCTCGGCGCCAATCAGCTCAATGCCACGGCGCCGGTTCCGGGAACGTTCGTCTACACCCCTGCCGCAGGCGACGTGCTCGCGGCGGGAACGCATACACTCTCGGTAACCTTCACACCGGCGGACAGCAACCTCCCCGCAGCGCAAGGAGCCGTGACGCTGATTGTCACCAAGGCGACGCCAACCATCACGTGGCCGGCGCCCGCTCCGATTCCCTACGGCACCCCGCTCAGCGCCACTCAACTCAATGTCACGGCATCGATTCCGGGGACGTTCGCCTACACTCCCGCCGCAGGCGAAGTGCTTAAAGCAGGAACACAGACGCTCTCGGTAAGCTTCACTCCGACGGACACCATGAAGTACACCTCGGCGGAGACGGCCGTGTCGATCACTGTCACCAAGGCGTCGCCGACCATCACCTGGCTGACGCCCGATCCGATTGTCTACGGCACCGCGCTCAGCGACACTCAGCTCAATGCCAGGGCATCGGTTCCGGGAACATTCACCTACACTCCCGCCGCAGGCACCGTGCTTACAGCGGGAACTCAGACACTCTCGGCAACCTTCACTCCGACG
>JBEKZR010000081.1:0-11272 GCA_049509715.1 Occallatibacter sp.
TGATCGTGGATGAGATTCAGGCCGGCATGGGACGCACCGGGAAGTGGTGCGCCTACCAGCACTTCGGCATCCAGCCCGACATCACGATGCTGGCCAAGCCGCTGGCCGGCGGCATTCCCATGGGCGCCACGCTCTGCACCAACGAGGTGGCCCGCGCCTTTCATGCCGGAATGCACGGCACTACATTCGGCGGAGGCCCGCTGGCCTGCGCCGTCGCCATCGCCGTCATTGACGCCATCGAGAAGGACCATCTTCTCGACCACGTCATTAAAATCGGCGACTACTTTCAGGCGCAACTGCGTTCGCTCGCCCAACGCCATTCGTGCATCATCGACGTGCGCGGCAAGGGCTTGATGATCGCCGCCGAACTCAACTCCGCCGATCTGGCCAAGCACGCCGTAACCGCAATGCTCAAGCGCCGCGTCATCATCAACTGCACCAGCGATACGGCGTTGCGTTTCTTACCGCCCTACATCTTTGAGCGCGCCCATGTTGACGCCACCATCGCGGCGCTGGACGAAGTCTTCACGGAATATGCGAGCGCGAGCGCGGACCAAGCCGTCGCCGTTGCCGCGGGAGGAACCAACCATGGCTAGCAGAGCAACCATCGAGCGGCCGGCTGCGGCCGTGCCCGTTCAGAAAGACCCCGACATTCTTGCCGCCGCCGCGCGGCTGGCCGGCGAGGACATGTGTTCGGTCGCCGATCTCTCCAGCGCCGAGGTGCGCGCCATCCTCAAGCTGGGCCACGAGGTCAAGCGCAATCCCCGCGAGTACCGCCATGCCCTCGACGCCAAACAGATGGTGCTCATGTTCGAGAAAGCCAGCCTGCGCACGCGCCTCAGCTTCGAGGCCGGCATCAACACCATGGGCGGCAACGCCATCTTCGTTGACCAGACCAGCTCGCCGCTCGGCGAGCGCGAATCCATC
Organism: Occallatibacter sp.; assembly: GCA_049509715.1. Classification (GTDB taxonomy): domain Bacteria; phylum Acidobacteriota; class Terriglobia; order Terriglobales; family Acidobacteriaceae; genus Telmatobacter. The sequence continues at coordinate 928 of JBEKZR010000081.1, forward strand.
GCCGACATCGCGCGCAACGTCGAGCGCTGGGTGGATGTGATTGTGCTGCGCACCTACGCGCACGACACCATCACCGAGATGGCCGCCAACTCGCGCGTGCCGGTCATCAACGCGCTCTCTGACTTCGAACATCCCTGCCAGGCGCTGGCCGATTTCATGACTCTGGATGAGCACTTCGGCTCCGCCGCCGGACTCAACTTCACCTATGTCGGCGACGGCAACAACGTCTGCCACTCGCTCATGCTCACCGGCGCGCAGTTGGGGACCAACGTCACCGTGGCCACGCCCCGCGGCTACTCGCCGGACATCGAGATCGCTACTCGCGCGCGGGAGATTGCTCAGGCCAACGGCTGCGAACTCCGGCTGCTCCAGGACCCGCAGGCCGCAGTCGAAGGCGCCGACGCGGTCTACACCGACGTATGCGTCAGCATGGGCTTCGAGCACGAGTCCACCAAGCGCGAGCCCATCTTCCGGCCCTTCCAGGTAAACGAGGCGCTGATGGCCAAAGCCGCGCCGCGCGCCGTCTTCATGCACTGCCTGCCCGCGCGCCGTAATGCCGAAGTTACAGACGCCGTGATCGACGGTCCGCAGTCCATCGTCTTCGATCAGGCCGAAAACCGTATGCATGCGCAGAAAGCGTTGCTTCTGTTGCTGCTCGGCGGTTTGGCAAACACAGCGAGCTTTCAGTGAACTGTGGTCAGTGATCAGTTCATTAAGAGCATTTCGACGTTCAACCGTGTTATGGAGAAGATGAACAGACTGGGTCAACATCAGCCCCGGAGGGGCGGCAGGAGAATAGCCCAGGACAAGCGCAGCGAAGTCCTGGGAATGAGGCCAAAAATGAATCTCGCGCCCCGTAGGGGCGCAGTGAAATGGAGTTCAAAGGAACTTTTGCTCAAGTCGCTGTTTTGAAAGGGCACGGTTTTAGCCGTGCCGCAAAGGTTAAAAGAACGATGTGGGCTTTAGCCCCTAAGGGATCGGAGGATTTCAAATGGGCGCTCCTCAAATTGACAAAACGAACGTGGGAAAAATTGCCGAACGCATAGTTGCGAACGAGCTCGAGGCGCGCGGCTTTATTGTGCGCGACCTGAACTTAGAACGCCTAGCCGCAAATGTTGATTTGATCGCCGGGAAGAATGGCAGAACCTGGCAAATTCAGGTAAAGGGCTCGACCTACGACAAGCAACATGGTTGGTGGTTCAGTTACGGCTTCTGTACTGAGGAGCACATAGAAAAGTGTGATGTCCCATTTTTTAATAGACGCACAGGGGCGTTTCACGCAGACATTGTCGTCCACGTGTGCGTCAAGACTCCAAAGGAGTATCAGTGCGTCGTTCTACCCATAGACGTTGCCGAAGCTGCTGCACAGACCAATCTCGCATTGTTCAGGATGAAGAAGTACGATGGATCGGGCCATAAGCCCGGCAAAGTCACGTTTCGTTTCTATCTCAAAAAGGCACGAACCCCGGAGCGACAAAAGCTGTTGGATCGTGAGCTGGAGTTGGTGACCCCTTACAAGGACAAATGGGATTTCGAAATGACTGGGCAGTCCCAAGTGATCTCTTAATAGCTTTTGATTTTGAAGCTAACGTTGAATTCTTTTTGAGGTTTTGCAAATATGTCCGTAATTCTCGAATCCCTGCCCGTCGGCCAGAAAGTCGGCATCGCCTTCTCCGGTGGGCTCGACACCTCCGCCGCCCTTCATTGGATGAAGCTGAAGGGAGCCATTCCCTATGCCTACACGGCCAACCTTGGCCAACCCGACGAAGCCGACTACGACGAGATTCCGCGCAAGGCCCTTGAATACGGCGCGGAAAAGGCCCGCCTCATTGACTGCCGCGGCCCCCTCGTTCGCGAAGGCATCGCCGCGCTCCAGGCCGGCGCCTTCCATATCACCACGGCCGGCGTACACTACTTCAACACAACTCCCATCGGCCGAGCTGTCACCGGCACCATGCTCGTCGCCGCCATGCAGGAGGACGACGTTCACATCTGGGGCGACGGCTCCACCTTCAAAGGCAATGACATCGAGCGCTTCTACCGCTACGGCCTGCTGGTCAATCCCGGCCTCAAGGTCTACAAACCCTGGCTTGACGTTGCTTTCATTGACGAGCTCGGAGGCCGCGCCGAGATGTCCGCCTTCATGCAGCGCCACGGCTTCGCTTACAAGATGTCCGCCGACAAGGCCTACTCCACTGACTCCAATATCCTCGGCGCAACCCACGAGGCAAAAGACCTGGAGCAGCTTTCTGCCTCCATCAAGATCGTCGTTCCCATCATGGGCGCGGCCTTCTGGCGCGACGATGTCGAAATCCAGCGCGAACAGGTCTCCGTCCGCTTTGAAGAGGGCCTTCCCGTCGCGCTCAACGGCCACGAGTTCAGCGACCCCGTCGCCCTTCTTCTCGAAGCCAATCGCATCGGCGGCCGGCACGGCCTCGGCATGTCCGACCAGATCGAGAATCGCATCATCGAGGCCAAGAGCCGCGGCATCTACGAAGCGCCCGGCCTCGCCTTGCTCTTCATCGCCTACGAGCGCCTCATCACCGGCATTCACAACGAAGACACCATCGAGCAGTACCGCGAAAATGGCCGTAAGCTCGGCCGCCTCCTCTATCAGGGCCGCTGGTTCGACTCCCAGGCCATCATGCTCCGCGAATCCGCCCAACGCTGGGTCGCCAAACCCATTACCGGCGAAGTCACCCTGGAGCTGCGCCGCGGCAACGATTACTCGATCCTGAACACCGAGTCGCCCAACCTCACCTTCCATCCCGAGCGCCTCAGCATGGAGAAGACCGAATCCACCTTCTCCCCGCGCGACCGCATCGGCCAGCTCACTATGCGCAATCTCGACATCGCAGACTCTCGTGCCAAGCTTCTTACCTACGCCGCAAGCGGCCTCCTCACCCTCAGCAAAGGCAGTGAAATGCCGAGATTGAACAGCGCCCCCGACAAGGAATAGGGAAAAGGAATAGCGTGAGGTACGACTGAATCAATGTCCAACGAACAACAATCCGTCAAGATGTGGTCCGGCCGGTTTCGTGAGCCGCTCGACAGCGAATTCGAAGCGTGGCAGCGGTCGATCGTCTTCGATTGGCGGCTTCTCCCTCAGGAGGTAGCCGCTAGCAAGGCGCACGCGTCGGTACTTATTGCCGCAAACATTCTTACAAAGAGTGAAGGAGCGGAACTCCGTGGCGCGCTCGACGCAATTGCCGCCGAGTTCGCTTCCAAAGCGGGCCAGGCCGCGGTGCGCGACCATCCGACCGCCGAAGATATTCATCACTTCGTCGAACTGAAGCTGGTGGAGCGCGTCGGCCCGCTGGGCCTCAAGCTCCACACCGGCCGCAGCCGCAACGAGCAGATCGCCACGGACCTGCGCCTCTACGTGCGCCAACAAATCGCCCTCGTGGTTGCAGCGCTGGCCGCATGGGCCAATGCGCTGGTCGAGCAGGCCCACGCCGCCGGCGACTCCGTGATGCCCAGCTACACCCACCTGCAACGCGCCGAGCCCGTGCTGGTTGCCCACTGGCTTCTCGCTTACGTTGAAATGATTCTGCGCGACGCCGCGCGCCTCAACGATTGCGCGGCGCGGCTCAACGAGTGTCCGCTGGGCTCAGGCGCGGTGGCCGGCGCAACGCTCGCGCTCGACCGCACGATTGCCGCGCGAGAGTTGAGCTTTGCCGCTCCCACCGCCAACTCAATCGACGCAACCAGCGATCGCGATTTTATTCTTGAATATCTGCAGGCGCTCACCTTTGTCGGCCTCCATCTGAGCCGGTTTGCCGAGGAGATTACGCTTTTTGCAACGGCGGAGTTTGGTTTCGTCACGCTGCCCGAGGCCTTTTCCACCGGCTCCAGCGCCATGCCGCAGAAGAAGAATCCCGATCTGGCGGAGCTGATTCGCGCCAAGGTCGGCCGCATCCACGGCGCTGCGCAGGCCGTCACGCTGCAACTTAAAGCTCTGCCTCTGGCCTACAATAAGGACATGCAGGAGACCCAGGAGCCGGCATTTTCCGTCAGTTTTGTGCCGCAAATGCTGAGCCTGGTGGCGCGCTTCACTGCCGCCCTTCAGTTCAACCGCGAGCGCATGAACCAGGCGGCCCAGTCCGGCTATCTGAATGCAATGGCCGCGGCAACTTACCTCGTTCACAAGGGCGTTCCATTCCGCACCGCGCATGAAAAGATCGGCAATGCCGTGCGCTTCGCCATTGAGAAGGGAGTCGAGTTGGGCGATCTCACCCTCGATGAACTGCGCCAGTTTGGCCCCCAGTTCGCTGAGGATTATTTCTCCGCCGTCACTTTGCAAGCCACGCTCGATTGCCACGATGTGATCGGCGGAACAGCGCGCGAGCGCGTGCACGAGGCCCTCGCCGCCGCATCCCAACGGATTGAGCGCATCGCCGCGCTGACTCAGGAGGCCGTTCATGCTGGTGCGTAAGGCGCTGCTCCAGGACGCCTCCAACGTCTACGACCTGGTCAATTCGCTCTCCGCCGACGGCACGCTGCTCAAGCGCCCCTTCGCCGAGATCTGCGAAAACATCCGCGACTTCACCGTCGCCGAGTCCGATGGCGGCGTCTTTCTCGGCTGCGGCGCGCTCCATCTCTACGGCCCGCATCTTTCTGAGGTGCGCTCCGTCGTGGTCAAGCCTGAAGCCAAGGGCCAGGGCGCGGGCGGCCGCGTCCTGGCCGCGCTCATCGAGGAAGCCGAAGAGCACGGCGTCCAATCCGTCTGCCTCTTCACGCGCATCCCCGACTTCTTCTTCAAGTACGGATTCCGCACCGTCGAAGACAAGTCCGAGCTGCCCGACAAGATATTCAAAGACTGCCAGTCCTGCCCGCGCCTCTCCCGCTGCGACGAAGTGGCCATGGTCCGCGGCCGCCTTCCCCGCATCTCCATCCTCGGCCCCCGCGAGGAAGCCCAGCAGTTAGTCCGCATCTCCGGCTAACCGCGCTTCGCCAGCATCGCCGCCCCAACCACAGCCTGCCCATAACTCAGCCCGCCATCCCCAGGACTGACCTGGCGGTGCTGAAAAACCTCGAAGCCTTCTGCCTCTAACCCCACGCGCAGCAGCCGCGCGAGCCTGCGGTTGTGCATGCAGCCGCCGCTGAGCGCAACTTGCCGCAAGCCCGTAGCCGTCCGCGCCAGCACCGCCGCCCGCACAAAGCCCGCGGCCACGCCTGCGTGAAAACGTCCCGCAATCCGCGCCTTGCTCACCCCGGCCCGCAACTCCTCCACCACGGCCCGCCACAGCGGCCCAGCGCAAATCCTCACCGGCTCGCGCGCCGCCCAATCCCCGCCCGCCAATTCCATTTCATAGCCCGGCTCGTCGTATGGCTCATCCACGGCCAGCCCTTCCAATTCGATTGCCGCCTGCGCCTCGTAATCCACCACTCTGCGCCAGAGCACAACTGCCGCCACGGCATCGAAGAGCCTTCCCAGACTCGATGTCAACGGCGCATTCACCCCTCGCTCCATCATCCGCCTGAGCACCCGCGCCTCGTTCTTGTGCACGCCCAGCAACTCGAGCATCTCGTCCGACTCGACATCGAACCCCGCCGCGCTCAAATGCCCCAGCGCCATCCGCCATGGCTCCCGGATCGCCGCCTCGCCGCCCGGCATGGGCACGTACTCCAGATGCGCGAACCGCTCAAATCCATCCAGCCTGCACACCAACACTTCGCCGCCCCAAATCCGTCCATCCGTCCCGTAGCCGGTCCCATCAAGAGCCAGCCCGATGACCGGTCCCTCCAGCCCATGCTCTGCCATGCAACCGGCAATATGCGCATGATGATGCTGCACCGCAATCAGCCTCAGTCCCCGCTCCCGCGCCCATTCCTTGGCCCATTCGGTCGACAGGTAACCCGGATGCAAATCGTGGACCACCGTCTCCGGCTCAATCTCAAATGTGCGCATCAGGTGGTCCAGCGACTCACGAAAAAACTCCAACCCCGTCAAATTCTCCAGATCTCCCAAATGCTGGCTCTGATACACGTACCGTCCCCGCGCCAGCGCGAACACATTCTTCATGTGCCCGCCCACGGCCAGCAGAGGAGGCGCATTCAGATCTAACCCTGGCGGCAACTCCACTCCCAGCGGCACAAACCCCCTTGCCCGCCGGATCAGTTGCGGCGCCCCATCCACAACCGCCGCCACCGAGTCGTCGCAGCGCTGCAAGATCTCCCGGTCGTGCATCAGGAAGCAATCCGCAATCCCGTCCAGTCTTGCCCGCGCCTCGTCGTTGTCGATGGCGATCGGCTCCTCGCTCAGGTTTGCGCTGGTCATCACCAGCGCCTGCACCCGCGGGTCGGCAAAGAGCAGATGCTGCAACGGCGCATAGGGCAGAAACACGCCCAACCAGGGAATCCCCGGCGCAACCCCCTCCGCAATTCCACAACCATCCCTCTTCCGCGACAGCACAATCGGCCGCGCCGACGTCTTCAGCAGCGCCTCATCCTGCGCCGTCAGCGCGCACGCCATCCGCGCTGCCTCCACATCCTTCACCATCACCGCCAGCGGCTTCCCAAAGCGGCGCTTGCGCTCCCTCAGCCCCATCACCGCCGCCTGGTTGGTTGCGTCCACGCTAAGGTGAAAGCCGCCGATCCCCTTGATGGCTACAATCTTTCCCTCCATCAGCAGTTGCAGCGTCTGCTTTACTGCCTCCTCACCAGAGCTCGATTCGGAACCTGCCGTCTGCAAGACCCACACCCGGGGCCCGCACTCCCAACACGCATTTGGCTGCGCATGGAACCTCCTGTTCGCGGGATCGTCGTATTCCGCATGGCAAGCCGGGCACATCTTGAACTTCGCCATCGAAGTCTGCGGCCGGTCGTAGGGAATCCGCCGCGTAATCGTGAATCGCGGCCCGCAGTTGGTGCAGTTTAAAAACGGATACCGGTACCGCCGGTCCTCGGGGTCCAGCAACTCCCGCAAACAATCCGCGCAGGTCGCCGCATCGGCCGGGATCCCCGTGCTCACCCGTCCCAAAACCTCGCTGGCAACAATCCGGAAACCCGTCTCCCCGGTCGCCGCCAAATCCCGCGCCGCCACCGAGTCGATCCGCGCCAGCGGCGGAGTCTCCGCGCGCAACCGCCCCAGAAACGCGTCCACCTGTCCCGCCGGCCCCTCAACCTCGATCGTCACTCCATCCGTATCGTTCCCGATAAACCCCGCCAGCCCCTCCTCCAGCGCCAGCCGGTAGACAAACGGCCTGAACCCCACCCCCTGCACCACCCCGCGCACCAGCACCTCGCGCCTCAGCAACGCTTCGCGCCGTTCTCGTCCTGGATGGGTTTCATGCATCAAAATCGAGCCTCGCACCGGAGACCAGCATAGCGCATGGGCGAAGGCCGCCTGTCCGCAACAGCCAATATGCCTCCACTCCCTGTCCTGCACCCACAGTCCCAGGACGGAAAAGGCTTACTCTGGAGGAGAGGATGCGGAGAGTCTCAGCATGATGAGTTTCATGCAATTTCGCGTGGAGCGAGCGGTTGCGGCCGCTTCTTTCTTTGCGTCCCTTGGAATCGTCGCCGTTCCGGCCCAGCAGCTCGACAGCGCATCGATCGTTCAACATATTGACGCGGTGATCCAGGCCAGGTTTGAAAATGTTCTTGGATTCACCGTCACCGAGCACTATGCCGTTTACAGAAACAACGACGAGACCCACCCTGTCGCAGAAATGACGGTAAAAACCGTCTACAACAAGGATGCGGGCAAGAGTTACACCATCCTCTCCCAAACCGGCTCGCAGGTCATACAAAGCCTGGTCTTGAAGCCGCTCCTGGACAATGAGAAGCGCATCAACCAGCCCGGCGTCCGCGAGGCGTCGTGGTTCACTTCAGCAAATTATGAGATGAAATTGAAGCCCGGCGGAACCCAGCGCCTGGATGGACGCGACTGCCTTGCCGTTGCCATAACCCCCAGGCGAAAGGCCTCCAATCTCATCGAAGGAACCATGTGGGTGGACGCCGGCGATTTTTCGACGGTTCAGATTCAGGGAACAGCGTCTAAAAGCCCTTCGGTCTTCACAGGACCCACGCAGATGACGCGCCAATACGCAATCGTGGCCGGCTTTGCGCAGGCCACCCATGCCAGTGCCGTCTCCAACAGCTTCCTGTTTGGTAAAACCGTCGTGACCATCGACTACCGGGATTACCAGGTCCAGCTTCGTCCCGCCAAATGAGATAACCCATCCCTCCCCGGTCCGAATCAGCCCACCCTGCTTTCTCCTGTGAAATGCCGCAGCGTCAGGCCATCTCGTCGCTCCGGCTGCATCTGATAGATTTCACGACACTTGCCGGCTTTGCGCTACCGATCGCTCCTCAATGAGTGACGCGGCGATTGTGTGCTCCTCGAGAAACGGAGAATCTCGGGCTGGGTTAAGCCAAGCTCGTCAGGAATCTGTCCACCGTGTCTCTGCCCGCTGCGCAATCCACGGAGTCGATACCCCGCCAGGGGAGCAATCAAAAACTGTGTTATGTTTCTCTTGACAAAACCATAACCATACGGTTATGGTTTCATTTGTGAAGCCGGCCAATGCCGATCCCGCGTTCCGCGCTCTTGCCGACCCCACTCGCAGGGCCATTTTCGAGGAACTGACCCGGCGGGGCGAACAGACCGTTCACGCATTGACTCGCTATGCGGGCGTGTCCCAGCCTGCTGTCTCCAAGCACCTCACGGTGCTGAAGCGGGCAAAACTGGTGCGGCATCGCCACGAGGGACGCGAAACTCACTATCGCGCACAGCCCGATGCGCTGGCGCCGATGGTGGACTGGCTCAATCTCTACGGCGCCTTTTGGCGCGACCGATTTGATCAACTCGAAAACCTACTGAAAAGGATGGAACCATGAGCAATCCAGCAGAGGGTACCCGTACCCTTGTGATCGAGAGAGTATTCCCGCATCCGCCGGAAAAGCTGTGGCGCGCGCTCACTGAGAGCCCGCTGCTCGCGCAATGGATGATGAACAACGACTTCGAGCCGGTAGTCGGGCGGAAGTTTCAGTTCCGGGCCGAGCCCATGCCGAACTGGAACGGCGTTGTCGACTGCGAGGTGCTGATCGTCGACCCATGCCAACGGCTGTCCTATAACTGGGGTACTGGGGGAGCCGAAAGCGGGCTGCAATGGGTGGTGCTCTGGACGTTGACTCCAGCCGAGGGCGGCACGCACGTTCGCATGGAGCAGTCCGGCTTCCGTCCCGATCAGCAGGCAGCTTATCAGGGTGCAAAATATGGCTGGCAGAAATTCTTCGACGGTCTGGAGCGGGTGCTCGGCGGGGGTGTGGGATGAAGGCTTCCAATAAGATGAAGGCTTCGAGGTGGCTGGTCGCCGGCTTCTGGATCTTTACGGCGCTCTTCTGCCTGGAGATGAGCTTCACCGCCTACTACGAATTGATGCGCCTGCCGGAGGCGGCGCAGGCCTTCACCCGCCTCGGCTTCTCCGCCGCCTCCTTCCGGGTGGAGCTCTCCTGGGCCAAGGTGGCGGGCGTGGTTGCGCTGCTCCTGCCCATGCTCCCCGCGCGGGTCAAAGAATGGGCCTACGCCGGCTTCGCCATCAACCTCGTCTCGGCGCTCATTGCCCACCTCTCCATAGCCGATCGACCGGCGGCGCTGGCCCCCTCGGCGATCACCAGCGTGCTCTGGGGACTCTCGTACTTCTTCTGGCGCCGGCTCCAGGCCGCCGCCGCGGCCATCTAGTCGTTGGCGGCAGCATCCCGCGTAAGCTGGGCGAGGCGCATCGGCTGCTGGGCGCCAGGCGAATCTGCGCCGCTGACTTAGCCACCGCCCAGCCCTCGGCTGCCATTTCCCGTTCTCAATTTGCCTTCGTGACCGCCGTTACGCTCTCATTACGCCGCTTCTGCTCAATTCCACTTCAGAACTGCCCACTAGACCGCGCGAACCTCGTACCGCACTGCGGTATTCGGTCCTGCATGTGCGTTACATCACAGCGTCGGGAGACCCCGCTAACTAGCATCGAGACATGACCGCTGCGGACCTTATTCTGATTGCGCCCTGCTCGCTTTTGTTGGGCGCGGTGCTTCAACTTCTCGTAGCGCGGCTCTGTTCCGCCCGGGCGAAAGGTATTCTCGCCGCTCTCACCTGTCTGCCCGCCGTGCTGGCCGTGGTTGGCATGGCGCCGTTGGTCCGGACGGGGCAGGCCGTCGAGCTGAACGCGCTCTCCTGGGACGGTCCGCTGGCCCTCGTCTTCCATGTGGATGCGCTCAGCGTCCTGTTCGCGCTGATGGGGACGGGCCTGGGCGCCTTTGTGCTCCTCTATTCCATCGGCTACATGGCCCACGACAAATCCGCCACCCGCTTCTACGCCACGATGCTGGTCTTCATCGCCGGCTTCGT
>JBEKZR010000082.1:0-11195 GCA_049509715.1 Occallatibacter sp.
GTGTAACGCTGCATCTCATTGAGGATCATCGCGTAGGCGAGGGCCTGTTTGAGATTCTCGCCTCCAAACGGGCCACCGCCACCGCCGAAGTTGAAGTAGGCGTACTCGTCAATGGAGAGCGGGATCTTCTTCTCGACCATCCACGGGAAGCGCTGCTGGTATCCCTGCCATTCTTCGGCCTTCAGGCGCACGATATCGGCTGGAAAACGGGCAAACTGAAGCAGTGTCTGATCGATTTTTACATTGGCGTCGTCCGTGTTCTTATCCGGCGGAATCGTCTTTGCCTTCTCAATATCCCAGTGGTGGCCTCCACCCGAGTACCAGTGCTCGGCGATAATGTCGAAGTTGCCCATGCAGCTCTTCAGGAAGCTGCCGTCCCAGTCGGAATCCGTTCCATACAGTGGCCCCAGGTTCCCTACATACTTGGCGCGCAGCTCGGGCGGCACGTTATCGTTCTGCAGCATCAGGCCCGAGGCAATCAGAGTGATCGAGGGATCCACGGCGCGCATCGCTTTGGCAAATTCATTGTGCTTCAGCACGAAGTACTTCAGATCCGTGCGGCCAAGCTGCCATGCGCCCCAGGGCTCGTTGCCGATATTCCAGAATTTGACGTGATACGGTTCGGGATGGCCGTTTTTCGCGCGCTTTGCTCCCATGGTTGTATTGACCGAACCGTTCATGTACTCGACTTCTTCCGCCGCCGAGTGCGAGTCGCCGAAGCCCGCGTTGACGCTGATGTACGGTTCCACATCGATGAGCTTGCACAGTGTCATGAACTCGTCCAAACCCAGATCGTTGGTCTGCATCGCGCCCCACGCATTGTCGAAGTCCGGCGGACGCCTGTCGATGTCGCCGACGATGTGATACCAGATCAGGCCGGAGGTGTAGTTGCCGCCATACCTCCAGAAGCCCATCTTGATCTGGCGAAGAAGAGCGGTTGTGTCGGGCCTGAATCCCTGCACGTTGTCGGCGGGCATCAGTGACAGCGTACCGATGTGGAAGCTGCCCGCGCCCGTTCCGGTGATTTCGATGGTGGCGTCCGAGGTATCGGCCTTCGCCGTGAACTCCAGCGGGAACTTTTTGTATTCATTGGCGAGCGCCGGAATGGTGATGGTCTGGCGGCCGTTTTCGCCCGCGCCCCAGATCAGCGAGACCTTGATCCTGCTGCCCGGAGTTCCGCGCAGATAAATCCGCCCGGTGTACTTCTTGTCCTTGACCAGAGCAAGGCCCGCTTGCTGGATTCCGTGCGGCGTGGCGGCATCGAGCTTGATGCGCGGACTCTGGTCGCCTACAAACGGATGCTCCTTGTCCCTCACAACCGCATCTTCGGGACCGACAGGATGCCATTCGCGAACCTTCATGCTGAATGGACCGCCCTCCGGCTTGGCAGAAGTTTCGGGCTTCTTGGCGGTGATGGGAAAGTAGAATTTGCGGTCATCGAGCATCTCCGCCCAGAGACTGCCGTACATGGTGCCGCCGATGTGCTCGATGAACTGGCCGTACAAGTACTTTGAGACCGGCGGTGCTGTCTGACTGGCATCGATGCTGGCCGAAATTGCCGCTCCTCCGCCGCCGTGAACTGCCTCCTGTGCCTGGCTGCCGCAGGCACAGAATCCGATCAATGCACAAACGGCCAGCAACGCGCCGGGATTCCCGGGTGAAAGCGTTTTACGCAACAAAGTCATGAACATGGCTTTTCCTCCTTCACACTGCGTCATCGTCTGCCGGCGCTGCCCTGGATGGTTCGCGGAATCGCCAGGCAGTACGGAACTACCTTTCATTTGCAGCGTAGTATCGCCGCTTATTGTCCTATGCAACTCGATCGAGAAACGTGTCTGGAGCAGCTCAGGGCACGAGTTGTTGGTGGCGAGCTCAGGCGTTGAAGCGGCAAGAGCCGGGCACGCTGCCAATCAACCTCAACGTGACAGCGCATGGTCAAAGGTTTGACCTTGCTGCACCAGTATACGTTTCCGGGGCGAACAGCTCCGCTCTCCCATCCAAGAGATTTTGCCGGAGCCATTCACCCGCTGCCTTCAACTGTGGAACGGCTTCATCATCACTAAGAGGAGTTGGAATCTCTATGACGCAATATGGCATTCATCCTCTCATCAATCGTCGTGAGGCTTTGCTCTTTGGCACAGCCGCAATATCCCCAGCGGCGGGCAACAGAAGGAGTTTGCCCGGCAGGTAGTGAAGAAACTTGGGATTGCGCCCAGCGACATCGGCGCGCTGCAGAAGATGGAGTGGTCGCCATCAACGCCATTCACTGGATCAGATGCCCGCCTTCGACTACGATAGGCTGCTCTGGGGAGAGCGCCAGATTCGCAGCGTGGCCAACATGACGAGGCAGGATGCGCGCGATTTCATCGCCCTGGCTCACGATCTGAATTCCCGTCTTCGCGTCGCCACGTTTCCGCTGGAGGACGCGAACAAGGCGCTCGCGGCAGTGAAGTATGAAACCGAAGATGGATCGGCGGTGATCGTTCTCTAATGAACGCCGAGCCCATGAGACCGGCAGGAAATCTAGCGCTGATCAAGCGAATCAGTGGGCAATGCCTCTAGTTCCTATGTGGCCCAAGGTCTGCAAATCGGGAAAGAACGGACACCCTACCGTCGTCAGGGGTCGGGGAGAAGTCGACTGGTTGTATTGTGAATTGCAAAAACCTACCTCCGATGATCGGGTCTGAGAAAAGGCCCATTTCCTGGCTAGATTCAGGTAGTTGGAGAGATTCTCTGGCGGATGTAATTCGTAGAAATGGCCTATAAATGCGGGGCTTCTATCGATATAAGCTAAAGATATTAAACAACTTAGACTGCGTGGCGGTGGGTGGAGTCTCCTGCGAACCGTTCTCCGGACCAAATTCCCTGCTAACAGGGAATAATACAGGGAAATTCTCGAATTTGGCCTCCAGATTCCGCTATCACAACTCCCTACCGTCATGATTCTAGGCGAGTTCCGATGGCAGACGCTTGACTTAAACACGCAACGGAACAGGGAATTATCACCCACGTATCAGGGATTTGTTTGTCCCTGATAAGGTGGAAATCGATTCCCCAAGTCCAAATCCTACGGAGAGTTTTTCGGCCCAAGTCAGCCCGCACTTAATGTGTGCTACAGGGTTCGGTCCTCAATGCTCCGCTGTCGCATTTTCACCAGAACAGGAGTTGCCGGGCACTCAAGGCGAGGGCGGCGGTGAGGTTTTCGCCAGTTTGAATTCATTGGGTAGGAAAAGGGCCTATCGCTTGCTATTACCGATCCTGCCTGCCGGGCTCAACTTTGGCTGATTTTGGGGTAACGGGACGCTGGAACTCGCTCCCAGGCTGGTCCATTGCGGTCCCGGCTCACGGCATCTGTCCACGGCAACTGTCAACCAGAAAGTAACTGACGGCTTGCCGACCATCCGACCAGAACTCAGAAATCGGACTACACTCCGGCTCAATGAGCGCATTGGGCTGTTCTCGTCAAGTAACTTCCACTGTAACCTTGTTCGGCAAGATTCGACTGTATCCCAAATCCGAGAATCCCGACCTGGGGTACCTAGAGTCCCCGGTGTGGACATGGAACTCGCCTTTTCCGCCTACTACGTCTTCACCTACTTTCGCATTGCTTGTCTTTGGTTCACGCTCCAGAGGCATTTGCGACACAAACGCTTTGGCAACAGACAACGGACACCTGCTAGACTTTTAAGCCATGAGAAAACAACTGGCCGTGCTCGTGCTGACGTTACCCCTGACCGGATGCAATTCGTTCACGCCGGGGCCCGGCCTCTCAGAGCCGACTATTACCAGCTTTACGGCCAATCCAACGGCAGTGACGGCAGGCGGGTCGGCTAATCTGACCGGGGTCTTTGCCAACGGAACCGGCGTCATCACGCCCGGAAACATAACCGTCACCAGCGGTACGGCGGTGAGTGTTTCACCCGCGCAGACGACGACATATATTCTCACGGTCACGAATGCCTCTGGAGATACAGCCGTGCGGACGGCTACGGTCACTGTCAACGCGGCCCTGACCCAGCAGACAATCACCTTTGCCAATCCGGGGGCGCAGACGGTGGGAACGCCGTTGACGCTCTCTGCAACGGCCAGTTCAGGCCTGACGGTCAGCTTCGCCTCGACCACGACCAGCGTCTGCACGGTCAGCGGCACCACGGCAACCTTCCTTGAAGCCGGCACCTGCTCGATTACTGCTTCGCAGGCGGGTAATGCAACCTACGCCGCAGCGACGCCGGTTACGCAGAGCTTTACGGTCAATGCTATGATTCCGCCGGCGCCCACAGGGCTGACGGCGACGGCGGGCGATGCCGCCGTGGCGCTGAGCTGGACCGGCTCCGCCGGCGCAACCAGCTACAACGTCTATCGCGGCACAACCACTGGCGGCGAAAGCAAGACGCCGGTCGCCACTGGCGTTACCACGACGGCCTACACAGACACCGGACTGACCAACGGACAGGAGTATTTCTACGAAGTCGCCGCGGTCAACAACGCCGGAATCAGCCCGATGTCCAACGAGGCCTCGGCGACACCGTCGGCCTCAGCGTGTCCTGTTTTGACAGCGACAGATACCGGCGTTGCCGAGATCGACCTGAGCTGGAGTGTCTGCCCCGGCGCTACAAGTTACTACATTCTGCGCTCGACCACCAGCGGCGGTCCGTATACCACTGTGACGGTGAGCACGGGAACGACTTACCAGGACTTCGGCCTGGTAAGCATGCAGAAGTATTACTACGTCATTCGAGCGATAAGCTCTGCCGGCCTCAACGTCGAATCGAACGAAGCGAATGCGGTCTTCACCTCCGTGTACGTCTCCCAGGACGCCAACGGATGGACCACTGTCATACCGTCTCCCAACGGCAAACAGTATTACGTCAGCTCCAGCACGGGCAACGACAGCACGGGAGACGGCTCCCAAGCCAAACCATTTGCCAGCATCGGCAAGGCGGCCGGGCTCGTTCGTCCGGGGTATCCCGACTGGATCCTGCTGAAGGCCGGCGACGTATGGTACGACAGCTTTGGTTACTACGAGGCAATCGGCGGCCGTTCTGCCGACGAACCCATGGTCTTCACAAGTTATGGCGCTGGCTCTCGGCCCCAGATAAGAGTTACCGACAGCAAGAATGACTGCTTTGACCACTTCAGCGGCCAGACTTTCTCCCATTTTTATTTCATTGGCCTGGAGTGCTATGACTCACGGAAAGATCCAAGTTCGCCGGACTACGAATCGTCGAACGGAAAAGCCACCGCTTCAGACGCCACCGGCTTTAGCGTGGTAGATAACGGCGATGACATCCTGATTGAAGACAACTATTTCCATTTCCTTGCCGGAGGCATCGTTGTTGAATTGGATACAGGGCCCGCGCCGAAGAACGTGCGCATCCGCCGCAACGTGATTACCGATCAGTACGCGGCTAGCGGAGCACACTCGCAGGGAGCATTTTTGGCTAACATCAAGAATCTGCTTGTCGAGGACAATCTCTTCGATCACAATGCGTGGAACGACCAAGCGGGCATCGCTGCAAGTATTTTCAATCACCATATGTATATCGTCGATTCTTATATGGCGACGATTCGCAATAACCTGATGCTCCGCGATGAAAGCCTTAGTTTGAAGCTTTGCAGCTATGCCGGCACGACGGATGCTTTCGCCGGCGCACTGCTCTATAACAACCTCATCTTTGAAGGCGAGGTGGGCATCAGCATGGGCTACGGAGCGTCTGCCGTGCTGACAGGTTCTGCGTTTACCGGCTTTAAGATCGACAACAATATTCTGCTTCAGGTGGACCGCGACAATCCAACGGGACGCGGACTGGGCTGGGGAATCGACATTCAGAATGTCTCCGAGTCCTTTTTTACGAATAACATATTTACTCAGTTTGATACGCTTTATGGCAATAACATCTATGCGTTCAACATGGGCCTTGCCAGTGCAAATTTAGTGGCCTCCGGCAATACCATTCAGGACAATTTGATTTACCAGGATGCGGGAGAAGCCTTTATCCTGGATTCGGCGACGACATTCACTAATATCAAGATTCAGGACAACACCATCCAGAACACCGGGCTTCCCACTCAATCCCAGGTGAACTACGATCCGCTGATGTACGAAGAAACGGGTAATTCGCTTGCTCCCTATTCGTTCTCCGGCAACACTTACTACAATGCCGGTCCTTACAATAGCGACAACTCCAACAGTGGCTTCGCCTTCATAGACAATGGAAACATATTGGACACCTACAGCCAATGGCTCACCCAGAGCGGCGAAACCGGATCGCAGATCAAACAGATTACCTATTCCGATCCCAACCGTACTCTGGAGAGCTACGATGCATCGCTGGGCGGCCCGTCGGCGCTCAATCCGATCTTCGCCGCGATTCGCTCGCAATCCAGGGCAACCTGGAATCCAGCCTTTACGGCCCAGGCAGTCAACGATTACATCCGCAACGGATTCAACTTGACTTCACTGGGCGGCGGTGTGGGCAACACGGTAACTCCTCCCGCGCCCGTTACCACTCTGTCGGCGACGGCGGGCAGCGCATCTGTAACTCTCAATTGGACCGCCCCCACAGGCAGCCCAACTTTCTATATCGTCTACCGCGGCACAACGGCAGGCGGAGAAAACATGGTATCGCCAATCGCTACTTATGTCACCGGATCGCCCTGGACCGACACGACGGCGGCCAGCGGACAAACTTACTACTATCAAGTGGCCTCGATGAATGCCGGAGGATTCGGCGGCCTGTCGAATGAGGCATCGGCCACACCGTAACCTCCCGCGCCGGTTGCGCATATCATGGCTGGGACACCCAGCCTGTTATGAACTTTAGAGCATTTCGGAATACACGTAGACTTTTTGAGAACTGTGAAAGCTGGCTTTTTCTTGAGTAAGCTGCTTTCGTTGCCGTGAAGCTTCACCGTACGCTCAACTCCTTCGAAGAAAAGAGTCGCACAATCGCCATTCTGGACGGTTGACCGGCAATCCGGAGATTACTCTGTTGTGCCGGTAAAGTCCTCTTTTCGGCAAGTTCGCCTTAAACTGTCCTCAGACCCTCCCGCTGCCCGCAACGGTAGGCGACAGTCCGGAGAGCGCATCCTATGACGAACAAAGGCCCTCAGGGTCGGCTAGGCGCAACAGATTCGGGGTTGAGGCCCGGAGGCTTCCCCTTGGCTCCCCGCAGTCCAGAGCGGCTGCCAGGGCCTTGTTGGATGCCAGGAGAGACGCGGAAGGCGGAGGGGTCCTGTTTGTCCTTGAGCGCATCGGGTGCGGCCACGGGACGGGCCGTGGGGCCGGGAAATGCACTTGCCCAGTGCCCGAGGCTGGCACATTCGCAATATGCCGGTGCTTCCTGTGAGGCCGGGGGATTTCGCGCTGGGTTCGCCTGAATCGCGGGCCGCTGCCAGAGCCGTTCTGGAGCGCCGGTTTGCGAGGGAGGGATTCATATTGATAGGTAAACTATTTATTTACAGTATCTTGAAAATCTACGCTGCGGAAATACACCCAAAAGTACACCCTTCGAGAATTGACTAGACCTCTAGCGCTGCTAAGGTGAATGGAGCACCAATAGCAAATACGGTCATTGTTGCCATGCCGTGCTCACTCGGTTGCAGCCTTATCATGATCTGCGCCGGACCGGGTTCAACTCCAGATTCGAGTGCACAGAACTGTTTTGGTTTGCAATTTTTTCAGAATAGGGGGGAAACCGGTCATGTAGAATTGTGGCAGGGAATGGAGACGATACTCAATCTCGCTTGGGTGTTGCTGGCAGTCGTCATTGTGCGGCTGTGGGCGCGTTATGCCCCGCGGGAAGGCGCAAGCCGACGGACGCAGGTCGCCGCGCTGACCGTACTCATCCTGATCCTCTTGCCGGTGATCTCGGTGACCGACGACCTGATGGCGGCTCAGAACCCAGCCGAGACGACAGACTGCTGCGCGCGCCGCAACCACGCGGCCTCCTGTCCTCACTCCATCTTTCCCGCTGTCGCGGCGCTGCCTCCGCCGGCTTTTGCCAAGCCATCGTTTGGTTTTCTGCGCTTTGTTGCGCCCTCCGATTTCCCCGTCCCAACAGTGGACAATCCTGCCCTGGCGCCCATCCAGAACCGCCCTCCGCCGGTTGCCTGATCTTTCGCCTCCCGTTCATTTCACATTTTGAGTCTTTGTCCCTCCTGTGATCGCCGTGCAAACCACGGCGCAAGGGTTGCGTATGAAGCGTATTCTCCAGTCCCTGTCTGTTCCGGCAGTGGCGGCGCTATTTGTTCTGGTCCCAGCCCAGTTTACGGCGCAGCAGAGCCTTACCTGGGATCAGGTCAAGGCCAAGTTTGAAGCCGCCAATCTCGCTCTCAAGGCCGACGCCTTCGGCGTCAACGAGATGAAGGCCGCCGAGATTACCGCCTTCCTGCGCCCCAATCCTGGCGTCGGTTTATCCAGCGACGGATTGCAAATAGCGCCGCACACACTCCCAGGCCAGGGAACTCATTGGCTGCCGTTGACCGGCACGCAGCTTGTCCCCAGCATCAGCTACCTGCATGAGCGCGAGCACAAGCGCGAACTGCGGCTGCAGAGCGCCAAAGAGGGCACGGGCATTGCGCAGTCCGAACACGCCGACCTGGAGCGCAATCTGATCTTCAATCTGCGTTCCGCCTTTGTGCAGACCCTCCAGGCCAAGGCGGTACTGGATCTGGCCAAGGCCGACCTCGCCTACTACGACAACATCATCAAGATCAGCCGCGACCGTTTCCGCGCCGGCGATATTGCCCAGATCGACCTCGACCGCATCGAGCTGCTGCGAGTGCAATACGAGGCGGAGATTCAGGCGGCCATCGTCGACCTGCGCACCTCCAAAATCCAGCTCCTGCAACTCCTCAACGACCGCACGCCGGTTGAGCAATTCGACGTGACCGGCCCCTTCGACTTCTCCGACACGCTGAAGCCGCTCGAGGACTTCCGTCAGATCGCCCTCGACGAGCGCCCCGACCTGCGCGCCGCGCTGGAGTCCATCCAGCAGGCCCAGACCAATCACAAGCTGGCCGTTTCCAACGGCTCCTCCGATCCCACCTTCGCCACCTGGTACTCTTACAACCCAGCCTTTGCCAACCCCTACGGTCGCTACACGCTGGGCGCCAGCGTGAATATTCCCCTGCGCATCTTCGACCGCAACCAGGGCGAGAAGCAGCGCACCCAGATCGACATCGGCCGCAACCAGCAGTTGACCGACTCCGTGCGGGCCCAGGTCTTCAGCGATGTGGACTCGGCTTATGTGCAGGTGGAAAGCAGCGTGGCCCTGCTCAAGCCATACAAGGCGCAATACAACGACCAGGCGTTGCGCGTCCGCGACACGGTGACGTATTCCTACGAACACGGCGGCGCTTCTCTCATGGACTTCCTGAACGCGCAGAGCGGCTACCGCGCCGTGCAACTGGCCTACCTGCAACTGATCGGCTCCTATCTGACCGCCGCCGGACAACTGAATCTTGCTGTGGGACGCGAGGTAATTCAATGAACTCATCATTCCGCATGAGCTGTTCCCCTGGAGTTGCGTTGGCTCTCGCTCTGGTCACAGTTTCCGGCCTTGCTCTCTCCGGCTGCAAGAGCAAGGATGATGGCGATGGCGCGCCGCCGCCCAACCCAACGGTGATTCAGGTGGCCGACATGAACCTCATCACCATCGACCCCAGGGACGCGGCCAAGTTTCCGTTGACGGCAGCCACTCAAATCGAGTCATCTGCCGAGTTGACCGCCACCGGCTCGGTCCTCCCTGACATCGCCCGAGAGGTTCCGGTCATCTCCATGGCCAATGGCCGCGTGGTCGACATCAAGGCCCGCCTCGACGACAACGTGAAGAAGGGCCAGCTTCTCCTCCAAGTTCAAAGCCCGGACATCACCAACGCCTTCGACACCTATCTCAAGGCCGCCAACGACGAGCACATGGCCGACATGGCCTATATGCGCGCCGACGATCTCTTCAAGCACGGCGCCATCTCCCAGGCCATGCTGGAGCAGGCTGAGGACTCGGAGAAGAATGCCAGGGCCGACCTGACCGCCGCGGAGGAACAACTGAAAACGCTTGGCGTGGACGAGAATCACCCCAGCAGCGTAGTGAACGTGTATGCGCCCATCTCCGGCGTCATCGTTGCCCAGAACGTGACCAATGCATCGGCCGCTGGCGTCAGCCTCTCCGGCTCGGCCACCGCCTTCACCATCGCCGACCACTCCACCGTGTGGATTATCTGCGATCTATACGAGAACGACATCCCTAAGCTGCAACTCGGCCAGGAAGCGAAGATCAAGCTCAACGCCTTTCCGGATCGCCCGCTCACCGGCCGTATCAGCGACATCGGACCCATCCTCGATCCATCGCTGCGCACCGCCAAGGTCCGCATTGAGGTCCGCAACCCCGGCTTTCTCAAGCTGGGCATGTTCGCCACGGCTACCTTTACCAGCCGCGCGAAGGAGACGCACGCGGTGGTTCCCGCCGATGCGGTCTTGCACCTGCATGATCGCGACTGGGTCTATCTCCCGGCGAGCGGCAATCAGTTCAAGCGCACCGAAGTCCGCGCCGGCAAGATGCTCGACGGCAGCCGCCAGGAGATTCTCTCCGGCATCCAGCCCGGCCAGCAGGTAGTCACCAACGCTCTGCTGCTTGAAACCGCGGAGAATCAATAAATGATTCGCGCACTCGTCGATTTCGCGCTCAAGAACCGTTGGCTGGTTCTCGGTGGGGTGGTGGTCATCATCGCCTGGGGCATCGTTTCCTTCCGCAATCTGCCCGTCGAGGCCTACCCCGACGTAGCCAACAACTACGTGCAGGTCCTCACCCAGTGGCCCGGCCGCAGCGCCGAGGAAATCGAGCGCCAGGTCACCGTCCCGGTCGAGATTCAGCTGGCGGGCATTCCCCACCTCACCCATCTCCGCTCCACCACGCTGGCCGGCTTGTCCAGCCTGATGTTGATCTTCGACGACGACTCCACCAGCGACATGAACCGCGAGCACGTGCTGGAGCGGCTCAGCATGGTCAGCCTGCCTGCCAATCTCGTTCCCCAGATGGGCACCGACTGGAGCCCCGTCGGCCAAATCTACTGGTATACCCTGGAAAGCACCAACCCCGCCTATGACGTGATGGAAAAGAAGGCGCTGGAAGACTGGACCCTGGAAAAATCCTTCAAGAGCGTCAAGGGCGTGGTCGATGACTCCAGCTTTGGGG
>JBEKZR010000083.1:0-11080 GCA_049509715.1 Occallatibacter sp.
CCGGCGATACGAAGGTGGTGGAGCGGGGGCACGGGGACGGCTGCTACATCAACACCTCCGGTGTGGGTATCCTTCGGTCTGGGATCTCGGTCGGTCCAAACCGGGCGCGGGCGGGGGACGCGATTCTGGTATCGGGGACCATCGGCGACCACGGCATGGCGATTATGAGCGTGCGGGAGGGGCTGGAGTTCGAGAGCCAGATTCGCAGCGACTGCGCGGCGCTGAACGGAATGATCGGCGAGGTGCTGGATGCGGCTGGAGCGGATGTTCATGCGATGCGGGACCCAACGCGCGGGGGGCTGGCCTCGACGCTGAATGAGATTGCGCAGGCTTCGGGCGTGGGAATGGCGATCGACGAGGCGCGTGTGCCGGTGCGGGCGGAGGTGCAGTCGGCCTGCGAACTGCTGGGGCTGGACCCGGTGTACGTGGCCAACGAGGGCAAGGCGGTGTTTTTTGTGGCGGCGGAGGCGGCGGAGAAGGTGCTGGAGGTGCTCAAGGCGCATCCGCTGGGGCGGGAGGCGGCGCGGATCGGGCGAGTGACGGCGGAGCACCCAGGGATGCTAGTGGCGCGGACGGCGATGGGGGCGAACCGGGTGATTCCGACACAGATTGGGGAGCAGTTGCCGCGGATTTGCTGAGACGGCGCTTCTTATATGGAATTTGGCGCCCGAGATCTACAGAGCTTTCAGGGTCTGGGCTATGGTGGCGGCCCAGGCATCAATGTCGGGCCAGTTGCGGAAATCGCCCTGGGGAAACATGGCGTTATCGCGATTGGCGGGCAATTTGTAGATGAGGCGGTGCAAGAACCCCAGTTTGGCCGAGTCCATTGCGCCGAAGAAGACACGGTGGCCGCGGTGCTTGATGGTCTCCCTGAACTCCGCGATCTCTTTAGGTTCCAGGAGTTCGCACAGGTCGCGTCCCTGAGCGTCCTGGGCCTTGTTGCCTAAGGGGCCGCTGCTGAACAGCCACACGGGCCGGCTGGCGAGCGAGTCCGCGTTGCGGCGCACAAACTTCGTAGCAGGCTTCATCCAGTGGAAGTAGTAGGCGGCGCTGCCGATGACAGCGGCGTCGTAGGCCGCCGCATCGCCGGCCAGCTGCGCGGGCTCGACCGTGACCTCCAGGCCGTGCTGGCGAAGCGTAGCGGCGATGCGCTCCGCGATGCCCCTGGTGGCGCCGTAACGGCTGGCGTAGGCAACAAGAACGCGCATTTTTCCCCCCCCACAGTTCAAGTTGGATAGTGACCGCGGGCGCTGCTGCCGGTGGCGCGCGGCGGCGATGGAATCACGGGATAAGCATAGGCTGGGCCGGTTTGTGGCGCGGTGGTCTTCATCACAGGGGTTGGGTCTGTGGAGTTTTTCGAAGTACCTTTGTAAGCCCACTCTCTTAACAAATTCGCTGGTTCTTCTCTGGAGCGTGTTTTCCGCGCCGATGGATGAGAAGACGCAATGACTGCGGGAGAGCGATCGCAGTGTCTGAGGCGTACTTCAGCGTCTTGAAGGGCCGGTATGTCGCGATCAGATAGAGTCAGTTTATTTTGTGCCGCGGTTTTGATTGCGTGTGGATGGGCAGTGGCTGCGATGGGGCAGGGGCCTGTGAACCGGGTGGTGGTGCCGATCGATGAAGCGCAGGTTGTGACGCTGATGGGCAACGTGCATCCGCTGGCGCGGGGGGAGTTTGACCAGGGCCTGGCGAAGCCCGAGATGCGGCTGGACCGGATGGTGCTGGAACTGGAGCCCTCGGAGGGGCAGCAGGCGGCGCTGGATGCGCTGGTGGAGGCGCAGCAGGATGCGGGGTCGCCGTTGTTTCACAAGTGGCTGACGCCGGCGGAGTATGGGGCGCGGTTTGGGGCCAGCGGGCAGGATGTGGCGCGGATTGCGGGGTGGCTCCGCAGGCATGGATTCACAGTGGAGGAGATTGCGGCGAGCAACAGGCTGATTGTCTTTTCAGGGACTGTGCGCCAAGTGGCGGAGACGTTCCATACCGAGATTCACCGCTACCGGGTGGATGGGGTGGAGCATATTGCGAATGCACAGGATCCGCAGATTCCGGCGGCCCTCCAGCGGGTGGTGGGCGGCGTGGTTTCGCTGCACGACTTTCGGCGCCGTTCGGAGATCAAGGCGCGGACGGCGTTCCACCCCAACGAGCAAAGATCGCTCGCCGGGGACCCCGAATTCGGGGGAGCCCGGGCAGGCGCGCGGCCGGAATACTCGAGCGGGAGCACGCACTATCTTTATCCGGCGGATTGGGCCACGATCTACGACTTGAATCCGCTGTATAGCGCGGGGACGACGGGAGCGGGAACGTCGATTGCGATTGTGGGGCGAAGCAACATCAACGTGAGCGATGTGGCGGCGTTCCGGACGGCGTCGGGGCTGCCGGCGAACAATCCGGCGGTGATTCTGGCGGAAGGGAATCCGGGGCTGGTTGCGGGCGATCAGGATGAGTCGACGCTGGATGTGGAGTGGAGCGGCGCGGTGGCGCCGGCGGCCGCGGTGAAGTTTGTGGCGGGGGAGTCGACGGCGACGACGGACGGGGTGGATTTGTCGGCGCAGTACATTGTGAACCACGCGACGGCGCCGGTGGTGAGCACGAGCTATGGGAGTTGCGAGCAGGATATGGGGACGACGGAGCTCGAGTTCTACGGCAGCTTGTGGGAGCAGGCGGCGAGCCAGGGGATAAGCGCGTTTGTTGCGGCGGGGGACGCGGGCGCGGCGGGATGCAACGCGGGTTCGGACGCGACAGGGTCGGGGACGGCGGTGAATGGGCTTTGCAGCTCACCGTATTCGACGTGCGTGGGCGGGACGGAGTTCAACGAGGGGTCGAATGATACGCAGTATTGGGCTACGACGAATTCGGCCAGCTAAGGATCGGCGCTGAGCTACATACCGGAAGAGGTTTGGAACGAAAGCGGGTTGGGCGGCGGGTCGGGGCTGTGGGCTACTGGGGGTGGGGCGAGTATCGTGTATCCCGAGCCGGCGTGGCAAAAGGGAGTGAGCGGGACGGCCGGAGGGATGCGGGCGGTGCCGGACGTGGCGATGTCGGCGGCCGGGCATGATGGATATGTGATTTATGAGAACGGCTCGTACTGGATTATTTCAGGGACTTCCGCGGCATCGCCTTCGTTTGCGGGGGTGATGGCGCTGGTGGTGGAATCGCAGGGCGGAACGGGGCAGGGGAATGCGAATGCGGGGCTGTATCCGCTGGTGAATGCGGGGCACAATCCATTTCATGCGACGCCGTCGGGGAACAACAGCGTTCCGGGAGTGACGGGATTCACGGCCAGCGGCGAGTATAACCTGGCGACCGGTCTGGGGTCAGTGGACGGCGCGTTGCTGGTGAGCGACTGGGACGGGGGCGGGGTGACGGAGATGCAACCGACGCTGACGCTGAGGGCGGCGTCGAGTTCGGTTGCGGTGGCGCAGGGGAGTTCCGGCACGGTGAGTTTGACGGCAGTGACGGGAGGGTCGTTCAGCGGACCAATCAGCTTGCAGATGAGCTGGTTGCCCGCGGGCGTGACGGCGCGATGGTCAGTGAACCCGATACCGCCGGCTGTGAACGTGAGCACGATTCAGGTGACGCTCACGTTCAGGGTTTCTAGGTTGGCAAGGGTGGGACCGGCCGCGATCACGGTGACGGCGAGCGGCGACGGGGTGATGGCGACCGGGCAGATCGCTTTGCAGGTGCAGATGGACCAGCGCTGCGGCTGGTACATGCCTCTACTCTCCTCACGATGCGGCCCACCCTTGCGGGCGCCCTTCTAGGGCCTGTTAGCAAGCGCCTGGGGACGGAAGGCTCAGGCGAAGCGGGCGAAGGATTGGCCGATGCGGGCGGGGATTGGGGCGGGGTCATCGCCGAGGGACTGATGGATTTCAAGGACGATGGCGGGAGGCGCGGGGAGCGCCTTGAGGGCCTGGACCGTGGCCGGCCAGTCGATGGAGCCGTCGCCAGGCCAGAGGTGCTCATCCTTCTGGCCGTGGTTGTCGTGGACGTGGACGGAGGCGATGCGGTTGTTGAGGGTAGAGACGGCCTCGGCGACGCCCACGGTCATGTGCGCATGGCCGAGGTCCATGCAGACGCCGACTGTATCCTGGTGGCCGATGCGGAGGATTTCGAGCAGGTGCTCGGGAGCGGTGGGCGCGCTTAAGAGGTTTTCGACGAGCAGGCGCACGCCGAGGGGGCGGGCAAAGGCGCCGAGGTGCTCGAGGGCGGCGAGGGCGTACTCGATGGCGCGCGGGGACCAGCTGTCGTCACGCACGCCGAGGTGGAGGACAAGGTTGCGAAAGGGGATCTGCTCTGCGGTTTCGAGAGCGCGCTTGATTTCGTCCATGGCGTCGATGCGGCGGGCTTTCTCAGGGTGCAGGAGGTTGAGCGCGGGAGCGCCGGCGCGGCCCATTTCGCGGTCGGGGTAGAGCGGGGCGTGCATGGACCAGGGCAGGAGGGGGTTGGAGCGAAACCAGGCGGCCAGTTCGGAGACGTGGTCGCGGCTGGCGTAGTCGAAATGCTGGCGGGCGGCAAAGAGCTCGACCGCCTGGGCTCCGGAGCGGGCCGCCAGCTCCAACTGCGCGGAGTGCAGGCGCTGGTTCAGGAACAAGTGAGTGGACAGGGCTCGCAGCATGGTCAAGGGTTCTGGCGCCGGACTGGCGTGCGTAGCGAACCGGGCGCTGCTCCTATTATCTCATTTTTGCAACGATTTAAGGCTAACCGGGTGTTGCAGAGGATGGTGTCGGGATGCCACCAAAGACGCTTTCTGGCATCTATGCTGGTAGCGGGCAACAAGGTTTCGACAGTTGTTCACTCAATGCAACGCAACTGGAATCAAGACAGGAGACCATGATGCGAAGGAAATGGATGCATACTGCTTTTCTACTGGCTGGAGTGGCAGCGCTGGGCAGCACAGCGGCGCTCGCGCAGGTGGCTACGGCGATGAAAGACCTTTCGCGGACGGATGTGGCGGGAAGCGTTTATGGAGCGTTCAGCGGGACCACCAACAGCAACGGAACGACCCAAAGTCCGTCGAACGCGGCCGGCGGGCAACTCGAAGTAAGGTACATCAGAAATCCGATTGTCGGCTTTGAAGGTGCCTATGCCTTCAACCGGGCTAACCAGGCGTATTCCACGAGTACCTTAGCTGTTTGCGGCGTTTGTAGTGAATCAACATCCTGGACGCCGGTGTCAGCCAATGCGCACGAAGTGACCGGCGCTTGGGTGGCCTCGCTGAAGATTGGGAATCTGAGGCCGTTTGCGCTGGCCGGCGGCGGCATCCTGTTCGATGTTCCCAGCAGCGGGCAGGCTACGACCACAACCCTCATCACCGGCTGCGGCCCCGGCGCCCCCGGTTGCGTCGTAGGCACCATCAGCACCAGCACCAGCGCCACCAGCACAACCACCAAGGGGGTCTTTGTCTATGGCGCCGGCCTGGATTGGGGATTGCTGCCTCATATCGGCCTGCGGCTGCAATACCGCGGCAACCTCTACAAGGCGCCCGACCTCATCAACGGCTTTACCTCGACGAACGCTTTCACCCATACTTCGGAGCCGATGATCGGCATTTACTTCCGGCTGTGACGCGGGACGTGGAGAGCTGGCGCGAGTTTTCCGCCTTTGCGCAGGCCCTTATCCACGAAAAGGCGGCAGGTTATCGCCACTCAGCCGGCGCTGGTTGCGGCGGATCGCGCGCCATGCCGCGGCGGTTGCTGTGATACCGTTGCAATACGGCGTCCCTGAGCCGGGCCGGGGGTTCCGGTCCTGTGGCGAATGCCTGTGATGGAGCGGGAATCGGGGGCGGCGCGCGTAGTCAAAGAATGTCCCAGCAGCCGGAATTGACATCGCCTTCGCTTGCCGCGAACCCGGCTCCTGTGGCTGGGCCGGCAGATGGGCTCGCGCCTGGAAACGGGGATCTGCCTGTTTCAGAGGACACGGCTGGGGCTGGGCGCGATGCGCAGGGCGCGAGGCATATGCCGCAGCGGATTCCGCGGTGGCTGGAGCGGTCCGAGTTGTTTTTGCGGGTGCTGCTGCGGATGTATATCGGGCTAGCGGTTTGTTATGCGCCGTGGTCCAGGTTTTTCTGGGACCAGAACCCGCTTTTTTTGCAGTTCCCCACGCTCTCGGTCTATGCCGCCAACGGGGCGGTGCGGGGCATCGTCTCGGGACTGGGGCTTTTGAATCTGTGGATTGCGTTTCACGACGCGTTCCGCCACCGGGACGGATGAGAGATGGACGAGGGACCAGGGACAAGGGAACAGGAACTAGAGAACGGAAGACAGGGATCAGTTCCGGGGCCGCAGGAGCGGGCTTTGCTGGCTTATGAGAATCCCGGGTTTCTGAACGGCGCGGACGGGCGGCTGATCCGGATTGTGGCAGAGTATCTGGAGCCTCTGGCGCGTTTCCGGCGGGAGCAGATTCAGGATACGGTGGTGTTCTTTGGGTCGGCGCGGTTTCGCGGGCGGGCGGAGGCCGATCATGAGCTGGAGTTGCTGGAGAACACCGGATCGAGCCGGCCGGCCCCCAGCCACGAGCAGCCGGCCAGCGTTCCCCAGATTGTGGAAGGCACTGCCACGGAGTTGCAGCGCAAGCGGGCTGTGGCGGCGGTGGAGATGGCCCGCTACTACGAGGACGCGCGGCGGATGGCCGGGCTGCTGACGGAGTGGGCCAAGGGGATTCCGTCGCAGCGGCACCGGTTTGTGGTGACCTCGGGCGGCGGGCCGGGGATCATGGAGGCAGCCAACCGCGGGGCTTCTGAGGCGGGCGGCAAGACGATCGGCATGAATATACGGCTGCCCTTCGAGCAGGCGCCGAATCCTTACATTACCCCGAACCTGAACTTCGAGTTCCACTACTTTTTCATGCGCAAGCTGTGGTTTGCGTACCTGTCGAAGGCACTGGTGGTGTTTCCGGGGGGATTCGGCACGCTGGATGAGATGTTCGAGATTCTGACGCTGGCGCAGACGCAGAAGCTGGCCAAGAAGATCACGGTGGTCGTTTATGGCTCGGAGTACTGGAAGAAGGTGTTCAATCTGGAGGCGCTGGTGGACACGGGGGCGATTTCGCCCAAGGACATCGAGTTGTTCCAGTTTGCGGATACGCCGGAGCAGGCCTTTGAGCTGCTGCGCCAGGGGCTGACGGAGAACTACCTGGCCAAGGAAGCGGCCGCGGGCGCGCTCTCCGAGAGCCAACAGGCACCGCTGGACGAGGACCTGATGGCCGGCTCAACGATCGAGGATTTTCTGGGTCCGGAGATGGCCAGGACCAGCAAATAATGGCACTTAGCGCGGTTTTTGTGGGATTTCCAAGGAGTGATGAGGAGAATTCACCGTGTTTTGCGGGGCATGCTGATAACTTTATTGATTCCTTTGTCAATTGAAGGGCAATTCGCGCCATATTAACCGGGCGTTGATGGTTGGCACGGGATACTGGGTGTGGAAAACCGGGCACGATCGCGGAGAAGGAGCAGAAATGGCCAGTTCGACCATCTCGTACCTATGGCGCGACCCTAACGCGCCAAAAGGCTTCCGGACAGGCGTCTCTTTGCACGGACACACCAACCAGTCGAGGGAGACGCTGGACTTTCTGGCGAACTTCGGCAACCAGTACCCGGCGATGCGGCCGTTGCTATCGCGCCTGGAGCGGCGAGCGGAGGAAGTGCACGGGGTGCGGGTGAACTATGCGGCCAGCTACTGGACGCCGCCGATGACGCCCAAGCTGGCCTTCGACCTGGAGAGCGGGCAGATCGAGAAGCTGGACCTGGCGCCGATGGTTTCGCTCACCGACCACGACAACATCAAGGCGCCGATGCTGCTGCGGACGGTGCCCAGCGCGCGGCAGATTCCGGTTTCAGTGGAGTGGAGCGCTCCCTATGGGACGCAGTCTTTCCACCTGGGCGTGCACAACCTGCCCAGCGCGAGAGCGACGGAGTGGATGGAAACGCTGGCGGAGTTCACCGCGAAGCCGAGCAACGGGCGGCTGACCGAGATTCTGGCGGCGCTGAACGCGGAACCCAACGTGCTGGTGATCTTCAACCATCCGATGTGGGACCTGTACCTGATCGGCAGGGAGAAGCACGAGTTTCTGGTGGGCGAGTTTCTGCAGAAGAACGGCAACTATCTGCACGCGCTGGAGTTGAAC
This sequence comes from Occallatibacter sp., assembly GCA_049509715.1. GTDB lineage: Bacteria > Acidobacteriota > Terriglobia > Terriglobales > Acidobacteriaceae > Telmatobacter. The sequence goes on from JBEKZR010000083.1 coordinate 8,122, forward strand.
GGGCTGCGGCACTGGGAAGAGAATCGCAGGACGCGGCGGCTGGCGGAGAAGTGGAACATGCCGACCATCTCCGGCGGGGATCGGCACGGGGTGGAAGCGAACGCCAACATCAATCTGACCAACGCCACCAGCTTTACGGAGTTTGTGCACGAGATCCGGCGGGAGAAGAAGAGCAATATGCTCTTCATGCCGCAGTATGCGGAGCCGTGGAAGCATCGACTCTTGCAGTCGGCCATCGATGCGGTGCGGCACTACCCGGAGTTTCCGCTAGGCTCGCGGAACTGGGACGAGCGCGTCTATCACCCGGATGCGAACGGGGTGGTTCGGCCGCTGAGCGAACTTTGGCCCAACGGATCGTCGCCGCGGGTGATGCGCTGGGGCGTGGGGATGGTGCAACTGATGGGCAGGGGCCTGTTTTCAGGCGGGCTGCGTATAGCGTGGAGCGAGGCGCACCAGTTGCGGCTGGCGCTGGGCGAGAACGACGGCTGAGCGTTGATGCCGGCTGGGATATGGAATCCCGGCCAGCCGGGATTCCGACATAGTTATGAATGCACGAGTGCCGCGCGTGGCCTACTTCCCCGACTCGTTTCATGAGGTGAACGGGGTTGCGCATACCAGCCGCCATTTTGAGGCCTTTGCGCGGCGGCGCAATCTGCCGTTTCTGTGCGTGCGCGCCGGAGACCGCACCCGGGCCGTCCTGGAAGAGGGCAACGTCTGGACGCTGGAGCTGCCGCGCGGCTTTCTCTCCTTTGCTCTGGAAAAAGACTTGCGCTTCGATCCGGCGTTTCTGCGGCATATCCCACTGATCGGCGAGGTGCTGGAGCGGTTCAAGCCCGATTTGATCCACATTACAGGCCCCAGCGAGGTGGGAATGCTGGGCGCGGGGCTGGCGCACCATCTTGAGTTGCCGCTGGCCGCGAGCTGGCACACCAACATCCATGAGTATGCGGCGCGGCGGTCGGAGTGGTTTCTGCGCCTGCTGCCCAAGCGGCAATCGGATGCCACTGGACAAAAGATCGAGGACCTGGCCATGGCGGCGGCGGCCAAGTTCTACTCGGTGGCACAGGTGTTGTTTGCGCCCAACCCGGAGCTTTGCGCGCAACTCGAGCGGGCGACGGGGCGGACCTGCCACCTGATGCCGAGGGGGGTGGACGCGGAGATGTTCCATCCGAAGAAACGCAGGCGGGACGCGAACGACCGCGATTATGTGTTGGGATTTGTGGGGCGGCTGTCGGTGGAGAAGAATGTGGCGTTGCTGGCCGAGGTGCAGGAAGAGCTGGAGCGGATGGACGGGGCCGCCGCCGACGGGTCTTTGCCGGCGGGGTGTATCGGTCACAAGAGCTTCCGGTTTCTCATCGTAGGATGGGGCGCCGAGGAAGGCTGGCTGCGGGAACGGCTGCCGCGGGCGGAGTTTGCCGGAGTGCTGAAGGGCGAGGCGCTTTCGACCGCATACGCGAATATGGACCTGTTTGTGTTTCCGTCGCACACCGATACGTTTGGGAACGTGGTGCTGGAGGCGCTGGCCAGCGGAGTGCCGGCGATTGTGACTCCCGACGGCGGCCCGAAGACGATCGTTCGCGACGGCGATACGGGACGGATTGTGCCGGACGGAGAGTTTGCCGCGGCGGTGGCTGGGGTGCTGCACGATGCGGAGAAACATGCCCATATGCGGCGGGCGGCGCGGGAGTTCGCGCTGACCATGAGTTGGGACTCAGTGTTTGAAGGGGTCTATGCGGCGTACGAGCCGATGCTGACGCGGCGGGAGCAGGCGGCGGGGTAGGGGCTGAGCGTTCCTCCAATGTATTTGGAGTGAGGCTTACGGAATGCGGAGGCCGGTGCAGAGCATCGAGTACGAGGGGGATTTCCTTGCCGGTCATGAGGTCCCAGCTGGTTTCCCTCCCTTTCCGCGGAAACGCGGAAAGGACGGGCACGGAACGACGTAGCTCACGGCTGAGCCTTGTAGCGCAGAATCCAGTCCTCCTGTTCCTGCGTGTCGGGAACGGCGCATCCGCGGGCCGCTGCAATGGCGGCCAGGGCCGCTCTGGGCGACCAGCCGAGTTGGATGAGCGCGCAGGCGGCGGTGACGGTGGCCCGACCGATGCTTCCCCGGCAATGGACGCCTATATGCTCGCCAGCGCGGAGGCAATTGGCCAGGGCTGCGACGAATTTCTGGAAGGCGGCGGTGTCGGGGGGAACATGGGTGTCGGGAATGGGGTGGGAGAGAAACCGCACTCCGATCTTCTCCGCGAGGGGACCCTCCTGGGCAACGCCAAGCATGATGGCTTCATCTTTTCCGAGCAGCGAAACCAGGGTTTGGATTCCACCACGCTTCATTCCGAGCAGTTCGTCCTGAAGCCCATCGCCTCCAAGCGGACAGAGCACGATGGCCAGCGGGGCAGGAGGATTGCCTTTGATCCAGAAGATGTCATTCACGGCAATCAGACTCCTACGAACTGCTCATTGCACTGTTTGATGATAGATGGTTTCAGGAGAAATGCTGCCAGCCCTGGGGATTCAGCGGCTCACGGCCTTGCGGAGTGATGAGCGTGACGGCGGGGCGGTTGGGGCGGAGCGGAAGGATGCGTCCGATTCTGGTGATGGAAACGCCGGCGATTTTGCGGGGAAGACGGGCGGAGGGCGGGGCGGTGAAGAGGAGTTCGTAGTCTTCTCCGCCGTTGAGGGCCTGGGCGAGGGTTGCGGCCGGGTGGATGGGCAGTAGAGCGGCATCGACCTCGGCGGCTACACCGGATTCCTGGCAGAGGCGGGCGAGATCGGTGGAGAGGCCGTCGCTGAGGTCGAGGGCGGCGGAGGCGAGCGAGTGGCGCTGCAGCCAGAGACCCTGATTGATGCGCGGTTGGGGGTAGAGGTGGGGGGCGAGTTGCGCTTCCAGTTCCCGGGGGATGCGCGGAGGGATGAGGCGGGCGGGTTGGGCTGATGCCAGTTCGGCCAGGCGGGCGAG
>JBEKZR010000084.1:0-10984 GCA_049509715.1 Occallatibacter sp.
TTTATAGCGGGAAAATCTGGATCGACGGGGTGACTTTCCGCGAGGTGAAGCAGTCCCTCAGCCAGCGCGGCCTCAAGAGCAACATCGTGGTCAATGTCGAAACCCAGAATTTCGAGTTGGTTTCAGACGGCAAGGGAAATCAGTTCAACCTGCTGCGCTCGGTCTCCGCTCAGCAGACGCTGAACGCCGCTGGACGCGATTTTGCGCTGCAGAGAACTGTTCAGTATTCCGACTACGTCATCAACGCGCCGCAATTCAGCGATGCCCTGGCGGCCGAGCATAACTCTCATGACCCGATGTACCGCGATACCGACAGCGGACTGCGGGAACTGAGAAAGCGCGGCAACGAGCGCGTCCTGGCGGAAAACAGCCAGAAGCGCATCAAGGCCGCCGTGATTGGGGGGATGTACGAAGGCACATTCAACTTTCCCATTCCCATCGCGGGCCTCAGCATTGCAGATTTCGATTACCGGCACACGGGCGCGCAGCTTTCGACGTTCTTTGCCGGACCCATTCTGGCCACCGACCTCTCTAAACAGTACAGAACCAAGTACCGTCTGGCGGCGGATTTGGCGCTCTCCGCGATTCCAGGCGAGAACCGCATCTACACCGGCAACACAGAAGACACAGGAGAAGAGCTATGGACCTGGGAGCAGGATGCTGGAGTGCGGGCTTCCTGGCAGGCCACCACGCATCTCAGCCTGACAGCTTCAGGGTATTTGGCATATGACATCTTTCGCAGAACCAGCGATACCTCCAACCAATATGCGCTGCCGCGCAACGGCGTGGCTCTGCTTCCAGGCGTTGAAGTGAAGTTCAACGACAAAGGCTATCTGTTCACCGCGCAGGGGACCAGAGGAGAACGCATCGCCTGGAAACAGTTCGGATACACTCCGCCCTCGCAGCCGCTGGAAAGCGCCTACACCCTCTATAACGCCGACTTGAACAAGGATTACTACTTCAGGAAATTCACTAAGGGAGGGTTTGATCTCGGCTACTATGGCGGAGACCAGTTGGATCGCTTCTCCCGTTACTTTCCCTCGTTCTTTTCCGAGCCGCGCCTGCACGGCATCCCCGGCGGAACAGACTCGTTCGACGCCATCGCCATGGCCAACGGACATTTCGGCTTCAACATGATGGACGTCATCAAGGTCGAGGGGATGTACAGCTATGCGCGCGCGCGCAACCTGTCCGAGTCCAGCCAATTCCGCAAGTTCGACGGCGTGGAGACGAACTTCAATGTTGCCGGTCCCTATGGCACTTTGATACAAGGCACGGTGTCCTATGCGCTGGACGGCAACATCCCAAGATACAACTCGCGCTGGGGATTTCTCATCATGATCTTCAAGCCGTTGCACTGATCGAGCTATGACTGAAATGAAGACCGCATTGGTGACGGGCGCCTCGGGGATACTAGGCGCTGCCATTGCGCAAGCCTTGGGCAGCGCTGGATTCCGCGTCGCCGCGCACTATCATCGCCAGAAAGAGTCCGCCGGGAAGGTGGTGGAGAGCGTGATCGCCGCTGGCGGAGAGGCGCTGGCCGTGGAGGCCGATCTATCCCGGCGCGAGAGCGTGGCGCCGATGTTCGATCGCATCGAGCAACAGTTCGGCTCCGTGGACTGCCTGGTGAACAACGCGGGAATCAACCGCGATGTCCTGTTGGCCTTCATGTCCGAGGAGCAGTGGGACGAAGTGATCGACACCAATCTTCGCGGCGCGTATCTGTGCTCGCGGTTGGCCTTGCTGGGGATGATGCGCCGCCAAAGCGGAACGATCTGCAATATCGTGTCGCCCAGCGGAGTCCGCGGCCAGGCCGGCCAGTGCAACTACGCGGCTTCCAAGGGAGGCATGATCGCGTTTACCAAGTCGCTCTCCCGCGAAGTGGGACGATTCGGTATCCGAGTGAATGCCGTCTGCCCGGGCGTGATCCCCACTCCCATGTCCGCCAAGTACATCCAAAAAGAGGGGGAGCGATTGCTCTCCGAAATCCCCCTGGGGCGTTTTGGCAAGCCCGAAGAGGTCGCTTCGCTGGTGGCCTTTCTGGCGTCTCCGCAGGCCAGCTACATCACCGGACAAGTGATCGCTGTTGATGGCGGGTTGCAATAAGCCCTGCATTTGCAGGTCTTTACGTCTTTTCTCTGGAAGAGGGATTCGATCCCCCGATATCCTTGCAGGCACAACGGTTTTCAAAACCGCCGGTATCAACCGCTCACCCATCCCTCCGCGGGGTGTGGGGCTGTCTTCAACCATACGGCCAAAAGGGCATTTTCAGGCGGAGATTGCGGCGAGCGGCTACAGCGGTCGCCTATCGGCAGGCAAGGAGGGCCGCGTCAACCAGGGCAGCGGCGGTATGGGTGGGGATGCGCAGCCGAAAAATCGCCAAAGCCGTTGAAATCACAGCGCATAAGATGTAAAGAGTGTTACAACAGTTGTGCATGGCCAAGCGAACGAAATCCGGGACCGAGCCGCGGCCGGGACAGCCTATCGGCCTGCGCACGCTGGGTGAGTATCTGAACCTGTCTCCGGCCACCATCTCTCTGGTGCTGAACAATGCCCCCGGTGTGCGTTCGATTCCACAGGAGACCCGGGACCGGGTGACGGAGGCGGCAGCCAAATTCGACTACCGGCCCAGCTTCTATGCGCGGTCGCTTCGCAAACGGCAGACTTTCTCCGTAGGCGTGCTGGTGCCGGACCTCAACGACCACTATGTGACGCAGGTTCTGTCCGGCGTAGAGGAGTTGCTGATCGAGGAAGGCTATTTCTACCTGACCGCCAGCCATCGTCGCAAGCCGGACCTGATTGAGGAGTATCCGCGCCTGCTGATGGACCGTTGCGTGGAAGGTTTCATCCTGATCGATACCCTGCTGGAGCACAGCTTGAAGCTGCCGGTCGTGGCGGTGGCCGGACATCGGAGGATCGAGGGGGTGACCAACGTGGTTCTGGATCAGCGGCGGGCGGCGGAGTTGGCGCTGCGCCACCTGGTCCAGCTGGGGCACCGCAAGATCGCCTTCATGCGCGGGGGAAGCCACAGCTCCGACGCCGATGAACGCTGGGAGTGCCAGATGACGGTGGCCCGGGAGTTGAAGCTGGACGTTCCGCCCGAGTTGACCGTGCAAATCAAGGTGCGGGAATCCACTCCCGAGATGGGGTTTGGGCCGGTCAATGAACTGGTGAACCGCAGCGCCGACTTTACCGCCTTGATCTGCTACAACGATCTGTCTGCGTTTGGAGCGATCCGGGCTCTTATGGATCATGGCCTGCGCGTGCCGGGAGACGTTTCCGTGATGGGCTTCGACGACGTCCAGAGCGCGGCCTACCACAACCCGAGCCTGACCACCATTCGCCAACCTCTTCAGCAGATGGGAATAGTGGCCGCGCGCATCCTGCTGCAACGGATTCGCGGGCAGGCGACGTTTCCGGATGCGGTACCCATCCTGCCGGAATTGGTGATCCGCGAGTCGACATGCCCGCCGAATCCCAAGCGCGGCCGCGGAAAGCACAACTGAACAGATCCGCCAGAAACGGCGCCGGGCAAGTTTACGAGTCGCCGAGTTGGCGATATTGCGGATCGGCGATCAACGGAGCTTGCTTCTGGAACATGCCTTGACACGCTTTCTGAGAATACCTAGGATCAATGCCTGGAATGGGGATGGTGCGATGCGGAAATTGACGGTTCTGTTGTTGCTGGCAGGGTTGACTTTGCCGGCGTGTGCGGCAAAAGACGTCACGGTGGAGAAAGTGACGGTGGCGCAGTTGGAGCAGGCGCTGGCCGCGGCCCACGGCAAACCGGATGCGGAGGTAGCGCAGCAGCTCTCCGGGCTGAAATTGACCGAACGGCTCAGTACGGCCAGGTTTGCGCGCTTGAACGCCGATCTGCCTGGTGAAAAGGCCAAGCAGGCGCTGGTGATCTTGGCCGATTTAGCTGCATTTCTCGATCCGCCGGCGGCGGAGATTCCCGCGGACGCCGCGCCGGACCCGGCCGCGGCACGCCAGATGCTGACCGGGATCGTGAACTATGTGAATATAACCGTCCGCCAGTTGCCGAATCTGATCGCGGTGCGCGATACGACCGGTTTCGAGGACAAGCCGCAAGAGGATGTGCAGGGTCCAACCGGCATAGCCACAGTTGCCGCCATGCCCTTGCACTCCGTGGGCAGGTCCAGCGTCGCGGTCACGTACCGCGACCGCCAGGAGGTGGTGGATGAGAAGGCATTGAAGCATGGTCCGAAGATTGGCGGCTTTGAGGTCAAGGGCGAGTTTGGGCCGATTCTGAGCAGGGTGATTGCCGATGCGCTGCAGGGCAAGATTACATGGGGCCGCTGGGAGCAGGGCGCGGGCGGGAAAGCGGCGGTCTTCCACTACACGGTTCCCACCGAGAAGTCGCATTACCTGGTGCAGTTCTGCTGCGTTCTTGACGGATATAATTCTGACGGAAATCCGAATATGCGCATCTTTAGCGAAAACGCCGCTTATCACGGGGAGATTGCGTTTGATCCCGCGAGTGGAGCGATTCTGCGCATCACGATGGAGGCAGAATTGCCGGAGGGTGAACTGGTCTCCAAGGCCGCCATGCTGGTCGAATACGGCCCGATGGAGATTGCGGGGAAAAACTATGTCTGCCCCACGAGGAGTGTCTCCATTTTGCTGGCGCATACGGCGCAGCAGACCGGAATGTATTCCAAGACGAATTACAAGGGATCGGAAAAGACCTATCTCAATGACGTTGTGTTTGGGCAATATCGCCGCTTCGGTTCCGAGACGCGGATTCTTACCGGAGACAGCCTAGCGCCGAATATGCCGTCCGGTCCTGCCTCGGCGGATGCACCGTATACCGCTCCAGCGAGAGCGCCAACGCATTGATCGGGAGAAGAAAGCAAGCACGGGGAGCCTGCGCGGCTCCCCGTGGTGTTTCTTGCGGTCCGGTCGAGTTACCTCTTGCCTTCCAGTTCATCGGCCAGAGCGGCGGCGCCGTATAGCTTGCGCAGGCCTTCGATCATACCGGCGGAGTGGACTGCGACTGCCCGGTTCTTGGTTCCGTCATAGACGAAGTCCCCGGCCATCGACTCGATGTTGCCGTCGAAGATGACGCCGACAAGTTCACCGTCGCGGTTGACCACCGGAGAGCCGGAGTTGCCGCCGATGATGTCGCCGGTGGCGACGAAGTCAAGGGGCGTGGAGAGGTCGAGCTTGTCGCGGCCGGCCGCTTCTTTGGGCGTAAGGTCGAAGGGCGGTTTGTTGCTGAAGCTGGCCGCGCGGTCGTAGAGCCCGTAGAAGGTAGTGAAGGGCGGGGCAATCGTGCCGTTATAGGGGTAGCCATTCACCGTGCCATAGCTGAGGCGGAGAGTGAAGGTGGCGTCGGGATAGGCGTCCTTTCCGTAGACCAGGAAGCGGGCCTTGCCGAGTTTTTCGCCCTCCTTGGTGAGCACGCTGCCGAAAGTGTCGCGGATGCGGCGGGTGGTCTCGCGGACGATCGGGTCAACGCGGCGCGCGGCCACGATCATGGGATCGGTCGAGGCGGCCACGGCAGCCTCGCCGCCATCCAGCAGCGCCTTGCGGACCGCCGGGTCGGCCAGCTTGGTCCCGTCCACCAGCGCGTTCACGGTCGCGTCCACATCCCCACCCTGCACAATGGCCTGCACGTAAGCGTCGTTCTGGCCCAGCTTTTCCTGGGCCAGCTTGAGCGCGGCGGCCATGTAGAGCTTCTCCGTGGCCACAGGAATCGGCGCCGGCGACAACAGTTGGAATTTGAGCGCATCGAGCCCGGCGTCGTGGAACTGCGGCAGCCGCTCGCCATCGGGCTTCTTGATCTCGGCCGAGTACTGCACGATCTGAAGCGCCATGGTGAACAGCCGGCTGTCGGCGCGGCGAAAGAGCTGGCCCTTGATCTCCGGTTTCAACTTTTCTTCAGTACGGGCGATGGTGTCCCAGGCGTCGCCATAGGCCTTTTGCCACTCGGGATTGGCGGCCACTTTCTGGCGGAAGTCAGTCTCGTCGGCCTGCTTTTTGGCCAGGATGGCCGGGTCGGCCAGCGCCTCGGCACGGCCAATATAGACCTTGAGGCTGTTTTGCAGACCGAAGATGAGGCTGCCCACCAGTCGCGCCTGTTCCGGACCCTGCGCGGCAAAGGCCTGGGCCGTGGCGATGCGGCGCTGCAAATACTCGGTAATCGCAGGCCCGATCACGTCGCGTTGCACCAGCAACTGCGCCACTGTATCATCGCGCTCCGTAGAGCCGGGATGGCCGGAGATGAAGATCAGCTCGCCCGGTGCGGCGCCCTTGGCGCTCCACTTCAGGAAATTATCCGTATGCAGCGGTTTTCCATTCTCGTAGACGCGGAATAGCGCCATGTCCAGGTCGTAGCGCGGATAGGTGAAGTTATCCGGATCGCCGCCATAGAAGGCCGCCTGCTGTTCCGGCGCGAAGACCAGGCGCACATCGGTGTAAGCCTTGTACTGGTAGAGCCAGTATTCGCCGCCCTGGTAGAAGGCGACGACGTCTGAGCGCAGGCCGGTCTTGTCCTTGCTCTCCTTTTCGATGGCCGCTATCTCGGCATCGCGGGCCTTCAGCGCCTTGGCGTCGTCGGCAATTCCCTTGGCAGCGCCCTGCACCCGCGCGGTCACGTCTTCCATGCCCACCAGCACGTTCACTTCAAGGTCGGGAGACTTCATCTCAGCATCCGGCGTGGCGGCATAGAAGCCGTCGCGGAGATAGTCGTGATCGGCTGTCGAGTTCTTTTGCAACTGGCCGCGCGCCACGTGATGATTGGTGAGCAAGAGGCCGTTGGGGCTGACGAACGAGCCCGATCCGCCGTCGTTGAGCCGGACGCTCGAAAGCCGGAGATGGTCGAGCCAGGCCTGCGTGGGTGTAAAGCCGTACTTGGCCTTGAGCAGTTTCAACGGCGGGTTATCGAAGGTCCACATGCCTTCATCGGCGTGGATCACTGGCGCCGCGGCCAACAAAAGCGCGACCGGGAGCAATACAACGAAGCGGAGAGTACGAGTGAACATTGGGGTCCTCATGGGTTAGCGGAGTTAGCGGGGTTAGCGGAGTTAGCGGAACTGGCTTCATCGTTTCATTGCTTGATGAGCGCCTCACGGAATATGCCGCATTGCCAACTCCGCTTACACGCGCTCAGCGCGGCTAACTCAGCTTACTCCGCAGCATTACGGCAACACCAGCACTTCCACGCCGGAGGCTGCGTCTTTCTGGTGGAATACCTGCTCGGTGGCTTTCTGAAAATCCTCCGGCCTGGCGTTGGGAATGTCGGTGAAGGTTTGCGGATTGCGATCCGTCAACGGAAACCAGGAACTTTGCACCTGGACCATGATACGGTGGCCGCGGCGAAATGTGTGGAAAAGATCGGGCATGGTAAAGTCGATCTCGGTCTCCTTGCCCGGCGTTAACGGCTCCGGCTTCTCCCAACTATTTCGGAATTTTGCCCGGAACGGTTCGCCGCGCAGCAGTTGCTGATAGCCGCCCATGTGCAGCGGCGGCGCGTCCAGGATGCGCTTGTTGGGGCGCGAGGCCTCCTCCGGGTCCGGGTAGTCCTCCGGATAGACGTCGATCAGCTTGACGTCGAAATCGGAATCCGTGCCGGAGCTGGCGACTTTCAGTTTGGGCGAGATGGGACCGGCGATGGTCACGTCCTCTTCCAGCGGTTCGGTCTGGTAGACCAGCACGTCGGGCCTGTAGCTGGCAAAGCGCTGGTCGTCCACCATATAGCGCTGCGGCACGGTGTCGGTGGTGTAGCCCACAAATGGCACGGGGTGATTGGGGTCGCTGACGTACTCGTCCACACCCTTGATTTCGGCAGGCGCATCGAAGCTGAGCTTGCCGCCGGAGTGGAAGTAGAGGGTTCTTGCAGTGGCGGCCTTGGGCGGCCAGGCGTCAAAACTCCGCCAGACGTTGGTTCCCGTCTCAAAGACCACTGCCTTGGGCTGCGCCGCTCCCTTGCCCTTGAGGTAATGCTCGAAGAATGGGAACTGGATGTTGGCGCGGAAGTATTCGCCGGTTTTGGCGTTGAACTGCACATCGCCCAGATGGTTGCCGTCGCCGCGCGCCCAGCCGCCGTGGACCCACGGGCCTTCGACCAGCGTGGTGGGTGTCCCGGGGTTGAATTTGTTGATGGCGTAAAAGGTGCGGTAAGGTCCGCTCAGGTCCTCGGCGTCATACCATCCGCCCACCACCAGCACCGCGCAGCGCACGTTCTTCATGTGGCGAGAGAGGTCGCGCTCCTGCCAATAGGCGTCATACGTGTCGTGTTTGGCCTGGTCGTTGAAGAGCCAGTTGGAGCCTTTCAGGTAGAGCTTGTCCAGGTTGGCGATGTTGCCTGCCTGAAGATAGAACTTGTAACTGTCCGGGGTGCCGAAGTCGAATCCGACGGTGGGCTTGGGAGTCTGCGGCCCGTCTTGCGGATGGAAGAAGGGAGCATAGAAGCCGAAGCTGGCCGAGAGCATAAAGGCTCCGCCGTGGTAGGCGTCGTCGCCCAGAAAGAGGTCGGTCATGGGCGCCTGGGGGCTGGCCGCGGCGAGCGCGGGGTGGGAGTCGATGATGGAGGCCGATGTATAGAAGCCGGGGTAGGAGATGCCCCAGATGCCCACCTTGCCGTTGTTGTTGGCGACGTGCTTGAGCAGGAACTCGATGGTGTCGTAGGTGTCGGAGGCGTCGTCCACATCGTTGGGGGACTTCTTCTCGTCGATGTGCGGGCGCATCTCGGCGAAATCGCCCTCGCTCATCCAGCGTCCGCGCACATCCTGGTAAACGAAGATATAGCCGCTTTTTTCAAACTCATCCGAGGGCCCCAGACGCTTCGGATACTGGTCCTCGCCGTAGGGGCCGACGCTGTACGGGGTGCGGTCCATCAGGAACGGGTAAGGGCCGACGGCGGCGTCCTTGGGCACGTAGACCGCAGTGAAGAGCCGTTTGCCGTCGCGCATGGGGATGCGGAACTCGTACTTGGTGTAGTGGGCGCGGACGTAGTCCTCTTTGGGAGCCTCGGGCGCCGGCTGCTGGGCGCGGGCGACGCTGAGTGCAAGGACAAAAACGGCCAGAAAGGCGAATGGAAGGCGTCGCGGATGGGTCATGAGGTCGAAGAATCTCCTCAGCAACCAGAGTACCGCAGGGAGGTGTCCGATTGACAGAGGTCCGGTATGTTTGCAGCGTTCTCGTGACCACCACTCGAAGCGACCGGGCAAACAAAAAACTCCCGGACCGATCGGAATCCTCGGCCCGGGAGTTGAAAAAGAAACACATGCTCAAGCGCGCAAATTCCCGCGCCTCACAGGTCGAAGTACAAGAAGAACTCGTAAGGCACGGGCCGCAGGTTGACCGGCGCCAGTTCGCGTTCCCGCTTGTAGGAGATCCATGTCTCGATCAAGTCCTTGGTGAAGACATCGCCTTTGAGGAGGAAAGCATGATCCTTCTCCAGCGCGGTTAGAACCTCGCCAAGCGAACCCGGCGTGCTCTTGATCTTGGCGGCTTCCTCCGGCTCCAGCTCGTACAGATCCTTTTCCAGAGGCTCGCCCGGATCGATCTTGTTCTGGATTCCGTCCAGGCCAGCCATCAGCAGAGCGGAGAAGCAGAGGTAGGGGTTGGCCGAGGGATCGGGGCAGCGGAACTCGAGGCGCTTGCCCTTGGGACTCGTCGAGTAGACCGGAATGCGCACCGCGGCCGAGCGATTGCGCTGCGAAAACGCCAGGTTGACGGGCGCTTCGTATCCCGGCACCAGCCGGCGATAGGAGTTGGTCGTCGGAGCGCACAGCGCCAGAAGCGCCGGTGCGTGCTTGAGCAGGCCGCCGATGTACCACAGAGCCGTCTGGCTGAGCAGGCTGTATCCATTCTTATCGTAAAAGAGGTTGGTATCGCCCTTCCACAAGCTCTGGTGCACGTGCATGCCGGAGCCGTTGTCGCCAAAGAGCGGCTTGGGCATGAAGGTGGCCACCTTGCCGTGCTTCCGGACCGTGTTGCGGAGGATGTATTTGTAATACATCACATTATCCGCCATCTTTTTGATGGGGGAGAAGCGCATATCGATTTCACCCTGGCCGGCGGTTCCCACTTCGTGATGGTGTACTTCGATGGGGATGCCGACTTTGATCATATTCAGGATGATTTCAGAGCGCAGATCCTGCTGCTGATCGGATGGCGGCACCGGGAAGTAGCCCTCTTTGTGGCGCAGCTTGTAACCGAGGTTGGGCTTTTCATCCCGGCCGGTGTTCCATATGCCTTCGTCGGAGTCAATGCGATAGTAGCCGGTAAAGGCGTTTTGGTCGTACTGAACATTGTCAAAAATGTAGAATTCCAGCTCCGGGCCCCAGTAGCTGGTATCCGCGATGCCGGTGCTCTTGAGGTACGCTTCCGCCTTGGCCACGATGTAGCGCGGATCGCGGCTATACGGCTTCCCCGAAACCGGGTCTTTCACATCGCAGATGATACTGAGCGTGGGAATCTCCAGACAGGGGTCCAGATAGGCCGTCTCCGGGTCCGGAAAGAGCAGCATATCGCTTTCGTTGATCTGCTGGAAGCCGCGGATGCTGGAGCCGTCGAAGCCTATACCCTCGGCGAAGAGATCTTCGTTCATCTCATTGACCGGGATTGAGAAATGCTGCCACATACCAGGCAGATCGATGAACCTCAGGTCCACGATCTTTGCTCCTGTGTCCTTGGCCAGCTTGATAACATCGGTTGCACTCTTGGGCATTGTCCAATCTCCTTGATGATTTGCCTCCCGGTTGGCTACGTACGGGCTACGGAGCGATGCACGAACAACGCAATATGAACGAGAGGATAAGCTGATTATATTACCCGGCAGTTGCTTTTCCGTATAAGGAACCCATAAAGATTTCCCACTGCCCTGTTCAAAAAGAGGGCGTTTACCGGCGAAAAGCAGGCGGATTTGCGGGCGATTTCGGATTCGGCCGCGCGCTGCCGGCGTTCCCAACCGGTTCTTCCGGACAAGACGCCGCCCTAACTCAACTGCGCCTCG
>JBEKZR010000085.1:0-10952 GCA_049509715.1 Occallatibacter sp.
GCGACAAGAGCATTCTCGCGTGATCCGCATCACCAGGGCCAGCCGCAACACGTTGATAGAACTCTTCCGAAGACTGTGGAGAAGCCGCATCTTGTCCGGCACGGTGTTGGCAAGGGTTCCTGGTATGCCCTGCCATAGCCGCACGTGGCACATCTGTTTTTATAGAGATGAGTAAAAGGATGGAAATCGCACCCAACGAACGTCGCGCCTTACGGTCAATAGCAATGCCCATTGCGTCTTTCGGACTCTGAACACTGCCTGAGAGCCAAAGATCGTTGCGGTTCACTGACCCCATGGATATTGGCGTAATTATTAATATATAAATAGTAAATCCTTCTGGTTACCTGGACATCGTTGCGCAATTGACCGCAGATTTTTATTGACAGGACCAGGTGAAGTCGTAGAGTATTTTTCGCAACAAAAAACCGCTGTTCAGTGCCGTTATGGATTTGTGCCGCTGTGGAAATGCTGCGGCACTCAGGACTGCCGCTCAATCGCCAGAAGGCCCACAAAAACACCCGCCGCCGTGTATGCGCGCAGGCCGCATACTCGCATCACACGCCACCACGGTCAATCAACTTGATTGTGAGCGGCGAAGGTGCATCCGGCTACTGTTTTCAGGAGCCTGTTGCTGCCCGGGGGCAGTGACCTGAGCGGCACGGGCAATCAGGCAGTTGAGACCCGGCGGCTCAACACATGGAAGAAGGGGAAGATTTCCTCAGATCGGTGGGGTGGAGAATGAAGGCAAGAGCATTATTCGCAGCAGTATGCGTCGTCATGATGATCGCTTTCTGCGCTCCTCAATCCAATGCGCAGGCAGCCCCCGGCGTCTATGCGGACGCCACTCATCCGGCGGGCCCGCCCGACCCCACCAAGCTCGACAGCATCTGGCAGGTCGATCCTCTGACCGGATCGCTCAGCGTCACGATTCCGTTCACGACCACGCCCGCCGGCGGCCGCGGCCCCAAGATTCCTTTCACGCTGCATTACAACTCCGCCTCGACGATAACCTTGCAGTCTCAGGGAAGTTACAGTGTCGGCATTCCCGGCATCATGGCCATCACGACCACTACTGCGCTCAACAATATCGTGCAGCAGTTCAGATGGAGTCCAACACCTATCGGTCCTACTACGGGCCCGGTAGGCCCATGGACGACCTCGGGGCCATTCCTGTATAGCGCCGTAACCACGATTCCGAACCAGGAGTTTACGGAAACGGTAGGGAATGTCAATGTACAAGTCACTTATGGCTCGGGCTGCACGATTTACGGGCCGTTCATCTACACGGATGAGAGCGGCGCGGCGCACGACATGAATCTGGAATTGACGAATGCCGGTTCGTCCAACACCAATATGGCGCCGCCATGCTCGGGCACGGTAAGCGGGGATGCATTCGTCCCCTGGGGACCGACCTCCGCCACCACCGACGGTTCCGCTCTGGCCACCACATGGAGCCAACCGATAGGCGACACAACACTCAACGGCTTTGCACCGAATATCCTGTATCCGGACGGCACACAGTTCTACACCGGGACGGCGCCGGGCGGCACCCTCGAAGATTCCAACGGCAACCAGGCAACGTTCGTCGAAAGCGGCAACACCTGGACCGCGACCGACAGCCTGGGCCGCGCGGCATTCACCACCACCATACCCGTCGGCTATGCCGGCCAGATTCCGCCGGGAACTTACAATGTCACCACCGCCGGGGAGTCCGGCAACAGCGAGTCCTATTCCGTGGTGTTTTCCACAGTTCCCCTGGGCTCGTTCACCATGCCCAACCCCATCGGAGGAACTCTGGCAACCGCCGGGATACGCAACCTGGGCTACTGCCTGACGAGTATCACTTGCACGACAGAGTTCGGCATCATTCAGCCGACTCCGGGAAGCACGCTGCCCGCGCTGACCTCGATCACCCTGCCGGACTCGACCCAGTATCTCTTTACCTACGACACAATTTACGGGACCATCTCCAAGATCGAGTTTCCCACCGGCGGATACGTGCGCTTTGTCTGGGGCATTCGGGGCGACACCGGCGGTTACGGGGCCTACTGGTATATTTCGACCCTGGTGGTGACGGATGTTTATACCTCCACCGGCTCCGGGAGTGAGAACCACTGGCATTACAACTTTCCGTCCTACTCGACCACCTCCGGACTCACCTCGACCGTAACCGCTCCCGATGGAAGTACCACGGCCTACACCGGCGTCCCGATCTTTTACACCGGGCCGTCGCTCTATCAAATGGCGGCGGCGCCGAGCTGGAAGGAGGCCAGCCGCCTGGAATACTCCAGCAGCGGAACGCTCATGAAGTCCGTGGCGACCACCTACGTCGGCGGGAACGGCAACGGGCTTCCGGCGCAGGTGGCGACCACGCTCTACGACGGCCCCACGCCTCTGCAGCAGTATGTGCAATACGCTTACGATTCGTCCGTGAGCACCACCGGCTACCAGATTTCGTATGCCAACGTCGTTGAAAAGGACGAGTCGGACTTCAATCCCTGCTCAGGGACGCCGTGCCCGATGCCTACGACGGCGCCGAGTTTTCTGCGCAAGACCTTCACCAGCTATGCTTACGCAAACACCGCCTTATACCCGGCGTGGGTGACGGCGCATATCGTCAACAAGCCCTTCCAGGTGCTGGTCACCGACGGCAGCAACAATCCGTATTCCTTGACCACCTACTCATACGACCAAAACGGATACACGAAGACACCTTCGGCCGGTATTCAACACTACGACTATACAAACTTCGGCTCACTTTCGCTGCCCCGCGGGAATCTGACCACGGAGAGCAAGTGCATCTCCGGCATCTCGGCCACCATTACTAATGGCAGCTTTACTGCGAGTTGCGGCTCTTCCTGGAATACCTCCTACTACTACGATGGGACCGGGCAGCTCACGCAGAAGGTCGAAGCAGCGGGCACATCCCAAGCCGCGACGACTACCAACACCTGGGGCGAGCAAAACAACGGGTTTTTGACCCAGGTGCTGCACCCCGACGGCAACAAGGACTCCTATACGTATTGGCAGCCGATCGGCGCGATGGCCTCCCATACGGACTGGAACGGTCAGTCAACGGGGTTCGTCACGAACTACGATTATACCGACCCGTTGAACCGGATTCGGAGCGTCACTTTGCCTCAAACCACCGATGGCACGACCGGAAATGCAGGCCGCGGAACCACCACCTATAACTACAACGATTCCGCCGGAGATTTTTGGGTGCAGGAGAAGCACACGGTGGATACGGCGGGGACCACCACATCGGTCACCAAGTATTACGACGGCCTGGGACGATTGGCAACGACCGTCACCGCGGTTCCCACCACGCAGTGCAGCACCGGAAATATCCAGGTCCAGACGACATACGACACCATGAGCCGCGTGTCCTCGACATCGAATCCGTATTGCTCGACCTCCGACCCGACGTATGGGATTACGCAATTTGCCTACGACGCACTGGGCAGGAAGATCAAGACGACATTGCCTGACGGCTCCATCAGCACCATTGCCTACGCCGGCAACGCAACGGAGACGACCGACCCACCCAACGGCACAACCAGCGTGCAGCACATCCAGCAGTCCGATGGCCTGGGCCGGTTGACCAATGTGTGCGAGGTCTCCGCATCGTCTCTATCGTCGGTAAGCGGCGACACGCCCAGCGCCTGCGGACTCAACATTGGCGGCTCCGGCTACCTGACCAGCTATGCCTACGACCCGCTGGGCAACATGCGCAGCGTGAATCAGCACGGATTGACGCGGACGTTCACATACGATAATCTTTCGCGGCTGCTCACGGCGATGAATCCCGAGGTGGGTACAGACACTTACGCCTATTCCAGCTCCAGCAGCGCCTGCTCTCCAAGCGCCGATGTGCCCTGCGCCAGGCAGGACGCTCGCGGCGTCATCACCAGCTATACGTACGACAGCATGAGCCGCCTGACCAGCAAGTCGTACTCGACGGCGGCTACCAACACAACCGGCGCCATCTCCGATCTGACCTCCTGCTACCAGTACAACACGCCGATTGCCGGTTATTCCGATACCAATCCCAAAGGCCAGCTAACGGCGGAGTGGCAGCAGGCGGGAAGTTGCCCAACGACCGCGCAGACCACGATTCCCTCCGGCGTGGGCAGCATTCGCATCCGCAGCAACCACGACGCCATGGGGCGGGTGGGCCTCGATTCTCAGTGCCTCACCAACTCAGACTGCACCTCGGGGAAAGGCAACTTCGTCTATACCTACAACCTGCTGGGCAACCCGGTGCAGTCCAACAACGGGGATTTTGCGGCCACCGTCGGCGCTTTGCAAGTCGCCTCCACCTCGGGCAACGGCACTCCAATCGCTGCTCCCTCGATCACCTGGAAGACCACCTACGACATGGCCGACCACATCGCCAGCGTCGTATTTCAGGACCAGCCGTCCACCTCGATCTTTCCCGCCAGCACCTACTCCTTCGCGCCTGCCCCGCTACAGCCCACCAACTACGACCCCTTCGGCCACATGACGACGGCAAGCCTGGGCATTCCCAACGGCTCCTCCACGGCGGCCGTCACCATCGCGCGCCAATACGACAATCGCGGCCGCATCACGAATGAGACCGATGGCGGCACCGTCGTTGCCTCTTCCGCCTCCGGCAGCTCAGGCTCCATCACGCTCTCGGGCGCCGAGGCCGGCCCGCTGACCATCGCGGCAACCCCCGGCACGGGAGTTCTCACTGTGACGGGATCGGACGGCTCCAACGTAGTTTGCACCACAATTACCAACCAGTACACCACCTATACCACATGCAACAACGTGCCCGACACCGGCACGCTGAGCGTGACCGTCAACGGCTTCACTTCCACGGCCAGCTATGGCTCCGGCACCGCCGATTCCACCATCGCATCGCAAATCGCCTCCGGGTTCGCCGCCTCGGGCTCCCCGGTGACAGCCACCGCCAGCGGATCCTCCGTCACGGTGACCGCCAAGGCCACCGGAACGGCCAGCAACTATCCCATTACCCTCTCGAGCGGCGGCGGGTACGTCATCTCCGATCCCAGCTCAACCCTGTCCGGCGGTACCAATGCCGTTACGGTCTACGACGCGGGCACCGCCACGGCCACCATCAGCGGCGGCTCGCCTGCAGTCAACTACACCACCGCGGCCGTCAGTTGGGGCCAGGGCGACACCACCGCCACTCTGGCGTCCAAGCTGGCCTCGGCCATCAACTCTGCGGCCGGGTCCGTTGTTTCAGCCAGCGCAAGCGGCGGCACGGTCAACCTGCTCAGCAAGGCCACAGGCACGGGCGTCGACTACTCGGTCTCGGTTTCCATTGCCGATACCCAGACATCCAGCTACCCCACGCTCTTCCCCAGCGCCTCCTTTACCGCCAAGGCCGTCAACATGACCGGCGGTGCGTCTGTGGGCTTCGGTCCCGGGACCATCTACTCCTATCAGGTGCCCTCTGGCGGCTACGCGGCCAACGGAAATATACTTCAGCACAAGGACCTGGTGATGGGCACATGGAACTTCACCTACGACGCGGTGGACCGGCTGATGACGGCGACGCCGGGCGGCAGTAATCCCACCGAGTACCAGGGCAAGTACGGCTGCTGGACTTACGACTCCTTCGGCAACCGCACCCTGGAGGCCTTCTCGACCGTAGCTTGCACCGGCAGCAATCCCACGCCGCAGGCCAAGGCCGTCTACAATCAGGCCAACAACCGGATTCAGTCCATCTCCGGAACCACCTCAGCGACCTTCATCTACGACGCCTCGGGCAACACGCTCTACGACGGCAACAACTACTACTGGTACGACGCCGAGGGGCAGCTTTGCGCGGTGCAGAAAGCCATTGGCGGGACCATCACGCAATACGTCTACGACGGGGAGGGGGCGCGCATCGCCAAGGGGACGCTGGCCTCGGCGCCGTCTTTGGGGGCCACCTGCCCGTCGCCGCTGGGCTCGGGCTTCGCGCACACGGCGCGCTGGCTGGTGGACCAGGGCGGCGAGCAGGTGACGGAGTTCGACAACGGCAACTGGGCGCACTCCAACATCTGGGCGGGGGGCAAGCTGACGGCCACATACGACCTGAAGGGCATCCACTACGAGCTGGCCGACCCGCTGGGCACCAAGCGCGTGCAGGCCAACGCCGCGGGCCAGGTGGACGAAACCTGCACCAGCCTGCCCTTCGGCAACGACGTGGGCAACCCCATCGCCGCCAACTGCACTGTGGTGGCCAACTCGCTTTCCACCGGCGACGACGCCACCGAACACCACTTCACGCAGAAGGAGCGCGACACCGAATCAGGTAATGACTACTTCTATGCGCGGTACTACTCGTCGACGCTGGGCCGCTTCACCACCCCCGACTGGTCGGCGAAGACCGACCCGGTTCCCTATGCCGTCTTCGCCGATCCGCAGAGCTTGAACCTGTACGCGTATGTACGAAATAATCCGCTGACGCGGGTGGATGCGGACGGGCACGCCTGCAAGGAAAACGATGGTCTTTGCCAAGCACTAGCCAAGGCCTGGGATACGATTCATCAAATTGGAGTTGCAACTGTTGGGGCCGCAGTGGGATATGCGAAGGGAGATTTCGGGCCGCTGCCACCGAAGAGTCTCGCCGAACATAAAACCGTTAAAGCGCCGGGAACTCCCAAATGGCACTGGAGTCAGAAGACAGGCAGTATGGACGAGAAGGTAGATGGTATGCTGGTTCAACACGCTGGAACAGGGTACTCGGGACAGGGCACGGGCCTTAATAATCCACTCGCCGACGATGTCGGCGATAAGGGTAAGCCGAATTGGGGTCCGACGCCGGCAGGGGATTATCAAATTTCACCACCGTCCACCGAAGGGCATTTAGGACCTGTACATATGAGGTTGACTCCTGACGATCCGAATAATGTGTATGGTCGAGGACCATTCCTAATTCATGCTCCGGAAAAGGGAGAGCGAATCGGAATTGATCCTCCAGTTTCTTCTGAAGGATGCCAAGTCCTTGATGGGAAGGCTCGCCTGGCTGTTGCCGGAAGTCACATTACGGATGAGGTGGTGGAACAATGAATTGCGGACCCCGCACGTCGCACATTGTGTTCTTGATGTCTTTTCTTGCCGCGATGCACTGCACGACCGCGGCCCAAAACGCCGGACCAGCTACGACGGATCGGAGTAAGGTCATTGTCGGAGTGCTTGAAGATATCGCAGGGTACTGGATGGGTAAATCTGAGTACCGCGCGGTTCGCTTGGTATTCGAAAAGGATGGTGCCGTTTGGAAGCCATTCCCGATAAATGCTCAGGTCCAGGCTAAATTGGAATCACTCGCACAGGTATATCCAACGGGAATGCGATTGACAGTTGCATTTGACGGAAGGTCGCTGGGAACTGTTTCTACCAAGCCTCTCGATACCTTTGGCTTCTTCGGCGATGTTGAGGCGGAAAACATAGTGGCGTCCCAGGGAGTTCCGACCGTCGGGAAGAAGTCGATGGAATATGCGGGGTTTCCTTCCGAACCCGTGTATCGGCCTCTTGTTGCAGTATCGCGGCCATACTTTAGTGATCCGGACGGATGGAAGCGGTCAAGCCCATCAGCCGAACAGATTGCTGCGGCTCGCGAACAGTTTAAGAGCAAGTTTCTGAAAGTTGAGAATTGTAGAAACTACACCGAGAATGTCCCAAGGTTATGGCGCTACCGCGATGAAGACATCAAAGTAAACAAGGCATACTCGTCGCGGAGCGGGACTCTTCTGATCGACATAAGCTTGGATGGTTACGCTTGTGATGGACCACTTGAGAGCGGCGGGCCATTCGACCATCAGTGGTATTTAATTAGCCCCTCAGGAACAGCTAGGTTTATCGGCACAGAAATGTGGCTCGTAGATGCGGGCGACTACGATAATGACGGCGAATCTGAGGTCATTTTCGCAATCAATGCATACAACACAGGAGGGTATCGGTTGTTCTACCACGGCTTCGAGAAGAATGCCGAATACATCTTCCACTACCACTGATCACGCAGAAGGAACGTGATACCGAATCCGGCAACGATTACTTCCTGGCCCGCTACTACTCGTCGGCGCTGGGCCGCTTCACCACCCCCGACTGGAGCGCAAAGACCGACCCGGTTCCCTATGCCGTCTTCGCCGATCCGCAGAGCTTGAATCTGTATGCGTATGTGAGGAACAATCCGCTCACGCATGTGGATCTGGATGGGCATACCTGCAAGGCCGGAGACTGGGGCTGCAATGCGTGGAATGCCGCAGCCCAGACCTGGAATACGGTTCACGGCATCATAAGTCCTCAACAGATGCAATTGCCAACCCCGCAGGCACCATCGGCCCCTCCAATTCCTTCGGTGACCACAAGCATTAGTGGAGGAACGACCAGCTTGACAGTCTCTACGCACGACAAAACGACCACAACGACATGGGATTCGCTTACTAAGGCCACCAGTGACTCGCTTCCAGGAGCCGGTGGTCCACTAAGTACAACTATCACCGGAGTGTTAACGGATCCTGGACATGCTAATAGGCGCGAGTTTGGACCCGAAGGAGCGGCGATCAATACGGCGGATGATCGTCGGCGACTGCTTCACGGAGGAGGTAGACGATCAGACTGGTCTGATCCAAACCAGACTTTAATACCTACGCATGGGTGTACTCGTTTGCACAATCAGGATGCAATAACTCTCGGGAACTTTGAGAAACAATACGGTATGCCGATTGAATGGGAAAGGACTCAATAATGAATATCCGTGTGTTCTGCTCAATATTCTTATCCTGCGTGTTGACTTGCTTATGTTCAGGTCAGGCGCGTTCAAAGGCATATGTCGGCCCGAATGCGTTAGGGCCATATGAGTTGGGAAAGAGAACCTTGATGAGCACGATATTTGACCACCTCAAGGTTTCACCAATAAAACAGGTTAGCCCCATTTGTTTTCGATCCACAGATGGCACCTACATGTGGATCGAAAGAATGGGCGTAGATACGAGCGAGGAAAGGGCACTTGTAGGGAGCATATTGCTGAGCGTTTTCCCAAACTGCGTAGCAAGTCCAGTTTACGACACATCGGAAGCCGTTGGAAAATGGCAGACTAAAGAGGGGCTAGGACTTGGCAGCACGAAGCTGGATGTTTTGAGGACTTATGGCAAACCAACAGAGGACAACTTGATAAAGGGAGACCTGTATCGAGGTATTATTGTAGGTGATTTTCGGAATGGTCATTACTCAATCAAACCTAAACCCAATATAGGAGAAGAAGTGCTGGAATATTCTGCAACTGATACTCTATTATCGGCAGATTTTGGACTGCATAATGGGGTTGTAATCTGGATAGTGATTTCAGAGAACCCATGAACGGAACCTGCCCCTCGGGCGGGTTCCCGCATCTGACCATCCTAAAATGAGTGGGTGGCGGGTGGGCGGGTGGCCCAGATCTGGCCACTCAATAATGATCGGGTGCCGCAGGCGGCCACGCCGGGCGGCAGTAACCCCACCGAGTACCAGGGCAAGTACGGCTGCTGGAGCTACAACCGGGGCCCCCGGCGACAGGTCTTCGTCGCTGGGGTGGAGAACCGGGGCCCCCGGCGACGGGTCTTCGTCGCTGGGGTGGAGGACTCATTCGGCAACCGCACGCTGGAGGCCTTCTCGTCCGCGGCCTGCTCGAACAATCCCACGCCGCAGATCAAGGCTGTTTATAACTCGGCCAACAACCAGATACAGTCCGTCTCCGGAACCACCTCGGCGACCTTCATCTACGACGCCTCGGGCAACACGCTCTACGACGGCAACAACTACTACTGGTACGACGCCGAGGGAGCGCGCATTGCCAAGGCAACGGTGTTCCCCCGATACGTCACCGCTCATTTTGCACCGCGTTTCGTGAGGTAGCCTCAGGGCAAATGTTCAACAAGCATAAGCCCGAGAGAGATTGGATCGTGTGGTAAAGGAGACAGCCGGTCCGGTTTGGCACCCAGGCGCGCCAATGGACACGAGGTCGATTCCACCTTTCCGAGAAACTTGGGTCCAACTTGGGTCCAATTACTCCCGAAAACCGGGCAAAACGGGCCTACTAGACGCACTACCAGCCTAAACGAATCAACAACTTAGCAAATCGTTGTCTGTTTCGGGACCAGGGGGTCGGAGGTTCAAATCCTCTCTCCCCGACCAATGTTTTCAAGCACTTACAGACTCATAACGTACTCGAAAGTGGACCCTCTGGTATTAACCCAGGGGGTCTAGTGCTGGAAGGTGCGTCAATACTGGGTTTCTAGCCGCATCCTGGATGCAGCCCCAACTACAAAAACATCTACAGTCGGAAGAGATGATCCAGTCTTACATTCAGACAGCGAAACTGGATCCGCTGCCCATCTGTTTGATTTGAAATCAGATCGGCATTTTGGCGAGGAACAGCTCAGCGATTTTGCGCCATATGACCACTGGCTCGTTGCGGCTGGTGCAATCGGCGTTCCAGAGCCGGCCAGAATCGGTGCAGGTTGTCAGATGTGTAGCGCAGTCGGTTCGGGGCTACAGCGAAACCACGATTGGTGTATCCAAGGTCACGACCCTAAAGTGTTGATTTCCTTAAGAAATCGACACCCTGTACAAGGTTTTCCGGGGCACGGTTATCGTGGTTTCGCTGTAACCAGCTCGATCTTGATCTCCGGCGGCGTCAAGAGCGTGTTGTGAACCAGACAGTGATGCACGGAGCGCATGAGACCTTCAGTCTGTTCTTCCGTTAGCGAAACGGGAGATACAACATGAACGCAGAAGTTGCCAAGCCGGGCAGGTTGTTTCAACTTCTCGGCGGTCACCGTGACCTCAACACCTGTCTCCGCGAGATTGCGGGTCTTCAGGTATTGCACGGCATAGAAAGCCGCGCAGGAACCCAAGGAGGCCAGCAGCAACTCTGGAGGCGTCATGCCGGAGTCTTCGCCGCCATTCTCTGCTGGCTGGTCGCAGAGAATCGT
>JBEKZR010000086.1:0-10933 GCA_049509715.1 Occallatibacter sp.
CGCTCAAGCTGCTCGCGGCCGGCGAGATCGACCTGACGCCGTGGACCGCCGAGATGCCATTGGAGGAAGGCCAGAAGGCATTCGAGAAGATGACCGCCTCGCGCGGCGATACGCTGAAGATGGTGCTGCGGGTGAGTTGATACGGGCGAGCTTCAGAACCGGACGTGTTGCCCGGTTCATTTCCCGGGCGGCTCACCCTGGGTGCATTGCAAAGACCCCTTGCGAGCCCAGCCGCTCAGGTCCTATCGGAGTTCCTGGAGCGCCATGGAAAGGCCGGCAGCGCCTCAGGTTCATGAGACAATGCAAGTAAGAATTCGATGCCCGCCTGGAGTGTGTGCGGCGGTAGACTTAAAGAAGGCGCGAAAGTGGCGGAATTGGCAGACGCACCAGACTTAGGATCTGGCGGGGAAACCCATGAGGGTTCGAGTCCCTCCTTTCGCACCAATAAATTACCGGCATTTACAAAATCGCCATTTTTCGACTGTGCCTAAAATTGTGCCCACCCAAGAATAGCGGTGCCTGCTCGTTCGCTGGTGAAGGTTCCGACCAGGCCGCCTGTGGATTTGCTTCGCCCCTACCCAGCCGAAAATATGCTGGCCTGGCCGGTCGGTCAGCGTGTCGGAAATGTGCGGAACAATGATCCTGAATTGCTTGAGCAAACGACCGCGACTTCGGATCATGAGAGCAGTACGCGCGGGCGCGCGTGAGCGCAGACTATGACGGGCTTGCATGGATTGAGCAAATGGAAAGCCTAGGGAGCTGCCGGGGCCTCGGCCGTGCCGCCAATCTCCTCGCCGGTGACCACCAGCTCGACGCGGCGGTTCTTCGCCCGGCCTTCGGGCGTGTCGTTTGTTGCCACGGGCTGCGACATTCCGAATCCGCGCGAGGTCACCGAGGACTCGGGAAGGCCCTGCTGCACCAGGAAGTTCAGCACCGTGGCGGCGCGCTGTTCGGAGAGCAACTGGTTGTACTCGGAACTGCCCACGTTGTCGGTGTGGCCATCGACTTCGAGGTTCAGTCCCGGATGCGCCAGCACGATCCCGGAAATCTTAGCCAGCTTCTCGCGGGCTTCAGCCCGGAGCGTGTACTTGCCCGTATCGAAGAGCACGTCCGACATATTGACGATCAGTCCCCGCGCCGTATCGCGCGTCTGTAAGACCGAATTCAACTGGTCCAGCAGACGCTTTCGCAAATCGCCCTTTTCGGCTTCCGCCTGCTGCCGCGCGCGCTCCGCGTCTTCGGCCTGCTTGCGCGCGCGTTCGGCGTCGGCCTGAGCCGCCTGCTGCTGCGCTAGCGCCTGCGCTGCGGCCAGCCGCTGTTTCTCCGCTTCGGCCTGGGCCGCCGCTTGAGCCGCTTCCGCCTCGGCCTTCTCCCGAGCGGCGCGCTCGGCGGCGACCTGCGCCTCCAGCCGTGCCCGTTCCGACGCTTCGGCCTCTGCCTTGGCCTTCGCTTCCCGGTCCGCCGCCGCCTGGCGCTCCTGCGCCAGGCGTTCCTCTTCGAGCTTCTTCACTGTGATGATGCGCGCGTCCTCCGCGGTCTGGACCACCTCCCTGGCTGCCGAGTCGATCACCTTCTTCTCGCGCTTCTGGGTCAGGTCGCTCTCGGCCGCTTTCAGCAACTCGGCGGCCTTCCGGAAGCTCTCCGCGGCGTACTTCTCGC
Organism: Occallatibacter sp.; assembly: GCA_049509715.1. Classification (GTDB taxonomy): domain Bacteria; phylum Acidobacteriota; class Terriglobia; order Terriglobales; family Acidobacteriaceae; genus Telmatobacter. Next base: position 1,660 of record JBEKZR010000086.1, read on the forward strand.
CGCCAGCCTCCTTGACGATCTCGACCGCGTTCCGCGCCTCCAGCAGACTGAGCGGAATCCGCGAGCTGACCTCAGGCGCCTCGTAGCCTGCCTGAACCGTGGTCTCGTATTGTCCACGCTGGAGCAGGTCAAACTTGGCGTCGATCTCCTCGACGCTGCCCACCGTGTCCGGCCGCACCACGTTCTCCATCACCACCACCTCGCTCGGCTGCGAGACGGAGAAGTACGGCTCAGCGGTCACGATCATCGCGAAGGCCTGCATCGGCTCGGTGACATCCATCTTGCTCTTCTGGCCGTTGATCATGAGTTCGCCCAGGTTGTCCGCGCGTCCTTCCGGCGAGATGGCCCACAGCACATAGGTCAGAAACCCCGAGCCGAAGCGCGACGCGGGTTCGAGCTTCTCGAATTGCGCCTGAATGCGCACCGCTCCCCGCCTGCTCTCGACTCGGGCTTCACCGCGGGCCTGCGATTGCAGAATCGTGCCGCGGAAGTCGATCTGCGTTGGTCCGCTCAGGTGGCGATAGTTGATAGCCTTGGTGGTGCGAACCACCAGCGTGACCCGCGACAGCGGACCCGACTGCTGCGCCATCGAAGCCACCGCCATCCCGGTTACTGCGAGAAACAACGCTATCTGCTTCACGTTAGAATTCCTCCTACAGGTGTTTTCCGCCCATGATACACCCCCGGCCGCCTCAGACGAGCCTCATCCGCTTGATAAACACTTCCTGGAAATCCGGCTTTGCCGCCAACTTGACATGGCACGTCAGCCGCAGTGCTGGCATCCTCGATCTGGTTGCGTCGCGAGCGCATGGCCGAGCAGCGAATCGCCGGGCTCAAAGGCCTTGACCGTGAAGACGGCCGTGGCAAGAGCCGATTCCCCGGCCTTGAGCCCTTCCTTGCCGGCCTTGCCTTCCTTGATGCCGCAGTTCACCGTGTAGGAGCCGGGCGCGGTGCCGGCGGTGGAGTTCACGGTCAGGTTCATCGACTGCACCGCGCCCCGATCGAGCGTGCCGGTGGAGCAATCCCCGGAGGGCGAGGAAAAATCGCGCTGGTCTCCAAAGGTTGTGCTGATGAAGGTGGTGCTGCCGGCGCAGATGGCCTCGCTGCCGGGCAGCGGCATCATAGTCTGCGTGGGGCCGCCATTCCACTGCAGCGGACCCGGTGTCGGAGCAGTTGCACCGCTGATGCCGCCGATTTAGCTATCGTTGTTGGTAAAGGAAAAGGCTGTCGATGGCGCTGTAGCACAACTCGCGCAATCGTCATTTGTGTTGCCGACCAGTATGCTGTTGTTCAACGTCACCGTGGTGGGATTTACATTCGTTCCATATAGCCATTCCAAGAGATGTACGGATGCACCCAATGATCAAAAGCACAACTGGGTGGAGTCCGTTCCTCGTCTCCTTAAGGAGATTGAGGAGAGACTCCACCCAGCGCCGCGGTTAAGTTGAGAGGGTTTACCTGGCTTCGAGCAGGATCGACTTGCCCTTTGCCTTCGAGGAGCGGAGGAAGTAAATGGCTCCGTAAATGCCCCAGACGGCGGAGATGCCAAGCGCCAGCAGAGGCTCCTTGAATGTTCCTAGGCCGAAGACGGGGCTGATGAGGTAGAAGGCCATGCAGACCAGGTTTGCCAGCAGGCCAAAGCCTGGGATGAGCAGGTGGAGCACCACGTTGTAGTCGGGGCGCTTGTGGTAGGCCACAATGCACAACAGGCAACTGAGCGCGTACAGGATGAAGGTGCCGAAGTTGGAGGTGAGGGTGATGGTGAGCAGCGAGTTGGGCAGGCCGGCGAGCGTGTCGTGGGAGGGGTAGCCGAAGTTGGAGAGAATGCCGTGGGGCAGCGCGGCAATGGCTGCATCGGTGGGCGCGCCGGCGTCGCCGAAGACCAGCGTGACGGCGATGACGCCGATGGCCGCGGAGATGACGGCCAGCGTCCAGATGGCGCGCCGCGGAGAGAGCGACTTGGCGTGCAGTATGCCGAAATGCTCGGGCGCCTCATCGTCCTTGCCCATGGCGTAAGTGACCCGGGCGCCGGTGTTCATGCACGCGAGCGTGGTTCCTATCAGCGCCAGGAAGACGGTGAAGGCCTCCACCAGCATGAAGTACTTGCCGTTGCCCTGGCCCAGCAGCCAATCGCCGACGATGATCATCATGTCGCCGATGGGCGCCGCCGAGCTGACGGCGCTCTGCATGGTATATCCCGAGTTGAGGAAGTAGTTGGCCGCGAAATACTCAAACAGGTAGCACACCAGGCCTTGTATCAGGAGCGAGGCGATGACGGCGATCGGTATGTGCTTGGTGGGATTCTTAGCCTCGCCTCCCATCGAGGTCACCGATTCGAAGCCGACCAGGATCAGGATGGCGACCGTGGCCTGAATGAAGATAAAACTGAATTTGTGCGGCGCAATCACCGAAGCGGCGTTTTCATGGGTTAGGAAGTTGCCGCTGGAGTCCGTCGTCGGGTAAGTGATGACGTAGGGAACCGGCTTGCCCGCCGAGTCCAGCAACGGAAGAGGCGCGCCGCCGGCGTCGCGGATCGTCGAGCCGTCCTTGGCCGTGGCGAACTGGTAGGTGTAGGTGGACATCGATTGCCCGTCATATTGGAAGGCGGTGGGGCCGGTGGCGCCGGAAGGATGGTTGGCGCGATAGCCGAGAGCCAGCACGCTGAAGACAACCAGCGCGGAGATCTGCACCACGTTAATGGCGATGTTGACGGCCGTCGATGCGCCGGCGCCCTTGGACGCGATCCATGCGACGAAGAACGAAAAGGCCACCGCGACCAGCGCCATAAATACCGGCCCGGGGTTCGAGCCGCTCATGATGTTGGGATAGAGAAAGCCGACTACGTAGCCCACGAAGACCCCGGTGACGGCCACCATGACGCCGGGATAGACCCAGTAGTAGAGATGCGAGCCCCAGCCAACGATGAACTTGGCCACGCGGGCGTACTTGAAGGCCTTGTCCTTGGAGAGCAGCGCCTGCTCCGCGTAGTAGTAACTGGAGCCGGTGCCGGGATAGAGCTTGGAGATTTCAGCATAGGCAACCGCAGTGGCCAGACAGAGCAGCAGAGCGGCGAAGATGCCCAGCCACATGGTTGGCGCGGTGGTTCCGGTGCCGGCCTGGATGACGAAGGTGAGCCAAAGGAAGGCGCCGGGGGCGATGAGGGCCATTGCGTTTGCGGTCAGCCCGGTAAGGCCCAGGGTGGACTTCATCTGAGGTGCGCTTTGATCTGCCATGAGCATTCTCCTGTGATTCGAAGTTGGTATGGCTGCTCCCGGCGGCTGGCCCCGGGAATTTCGTAAGTATTACCCGGCCCCGCTGTGCCGTCCGGATAGTTACGTGAAGACTAAATGAGTCACTTACAGGCTAGGGCCGCGCCGATAAGGATGAAATGAGGAAACCGAAATGAGTTGCCCGCATTTCCTAAGTGGGAAGTGAAACGTCCGCCGGAGTTAGAGAAACAGCTTTCCCATAGCCCATCCTGAGACCTTCTCCGGATGGGCTGCAGGGGATTCCGTGCCAGGTCTTGCTTAGCGCTTCGGCCTGAAGAGAGCGACGAAGGCAACGTAGATCACGACGACAGTGAGGACAACCCCCACAGCGGTCATAGCGTTAGCGCTTGGGACCGAAGAAGGCCACGAGGCCCACCGTCAGCGTGGATTGCGCGTCAACAAAGCTGGTTGTGTTCTTGTGGAAGGAGGCCACGTTGGAAAAGTCGCCGCGGTACTCAATCCGGGTCAGCAGACCTTCGACCCACTTGTACTCATAGGTCCCGGTGAACTCGTACAGATGCTGCGCCGTGCCGGTTTGGAAACCGTTCGGGTCGTTGAAGTATTCGAATCTGCCTGCCAGGGCCTGCTTACCCGTCACTTGTTCGCGAGCGGCAAAGGCCACGCCCTGCCAGTGGTTTAACTTGGCATCGTTGTTGGGAGCCGGGTTGGTCAAGGCATCGCGGTTCTGGCCGTAGTCGTAGTTGATGTAGGCGTTGAATTTGGCGTTGGGCGTCAGCAGCAGGGTGCTGTCGATCAGGTTGCGAAAGCCCGTCGTAGTATTGGGATTCTCGGGACCGCCGTAGTAGTTCACGTTCCAGGTGTATTTTGGCTTCACATACGCGCTGGTGAGGCCGACCGTAACGCCGCCGTTGGACTTGGAGATGTTGTTCCAGCCGTTGACCACCTGCACGCCGATGGTCTCGGTCTTGGAGACCGGAAGCGAGGCGCGCGCGCCGAAGTGCCAGTATGGGATGGCGTAGACGAACAGCAGGGAACGGGAGTAATTCCAGTTGTCCTTCGCTTCAATCACTTCCGCTCCGGCCGATGTGACGAACTTGCCGAAGTCCAGTTCAAAGCCCTTGGCCTTGGGCGGCTTCAAGCTGAGAAATACCTGCTCGATGTAATTGAGCTGATCGGTGGAGCTGCTGTTGGTTGGGGCGGCGTTGATGAGGGTGTTGGTGCGTCCGTAAAGAAAGTCAATGTGCGCGCCCACCGGATCGGGATCGTGGTTCAACGTGAGCTTGGCCGCGCTCAGGTTGAACTGGTCGGTCTTGTCGTTGAAGTTGTACAGGTCGTTGACCTGGCCATTGGCGGAGTTGGAGGGAGTGTTGAAGTTATAGCTGTAGTAGCCGTCGATGAAGCCGCTTAAATCCATGGGACCGACGCTCCAGGTGGGCGCTGCGGGCGCAGCTGCCGGAGCTTGATCGGCCGGAGCGGGTGCTGGAGCCGGAGTCGCTGCTGGGGTGGGCGCCGGCGCGGGTGCAGGCGTTGTCTGCGCGCCCGCTGTCAGGGCGATTGCCATGACTGCTCCGGCCATCGTTTGTAGAATGCGATTCGGATTCAAGACCATCGGCACTGTTCCTCCCAAGAAAAATGTTTGTTGTATGAAGCCAAACGAATTCATCCCCAAGATGAATGCAAACGGAGCGCCTTGCCGGGTGCGATCTCCGTATCAGCCGAAGCTTCAGAGCCACGCTGACAAACTGATCGCATGAATATCCATGAGAAGACTCACATGCGCCCCGAGGTGGTCCCGTTGCTGCGGGTTAATTCCAGTAACGCAAAGAACTCATAAAGAAGACATGATGATTGCAAAAGAATTCCAGCAATCCCCCGTAAGGATTTCCGGAGCTTGCCTTCAGCGTGAAACCGGTGCTTTTTCTTAATAAGGACTATTCAGCGAAGACGGTTACGCTGCTGCACATAAGGAATAAATGATGAAGCGATGTAAATTGTCTTACGATCTCCCGGCATCAAAGCCCGGACGCTGCAAAGACATTCTCAGATTCTCCATGGCCTGCGGAACTGGATCCGGTGAAGTGCCGGGTGCGGAAGCGCAGGCGCCTCGTACCGGCGGAATTCCCGCCCGATGGGAGTAATCTGGAGGAATCATGAGTCCATCCGCCCAACAGCCTCAACTGAACCTTGCCCAGACCCCCGACTACCGCGAGTCTTACGCCAACAGCGTGCAGGTGCGCGTAAGCGCGTGGGATTTCCAGCTTGTCTTCGGACTGGCATCGAGCGAGAGCCCCGACCAGGTCACCATCCGCAACCACCAGGCCATCTACCTGAGCCCGCAGCAGGCCAAGGCGCTGTGGAATATCCTGGGGCAGAATCTGGGGCAGTACGAGCAGGCCTTCGGCACGCTGAACCTGGAGCCGAAGAGCCACAACTTTCCGCAAGGGCCCATCAACTAAGCCGGAAGCCCTCAACCGGTCCCAGGAGCGATCGTTTGCGCTTGAGCAAACTCATGCAGCCGCGGCTGGACGCGCCACTGCCCCTCTGGATGATTTTTCCGGTGGTTTTTGCGGCGCTCTATGCCAGCCACTTTGCCCTGCTGCGCCTGCCCTACTACTGGGACGAGGCAGGCTACTACATTCCCGCGGCCTGGGACTTCTTCCGCACCGGTTCGCTGATCCCCGTCACCACGCTGACCAACGCTCACCCGCCGCTGCCCAGCATCTACCTGGCGCTGTGGTGGAAGGTTTCGGGTTTTAATCCCGAGGTGACGCGCGAGGCCGTGCTGCTGGCGGCTGCGCTGGGCCTGCTTGGGGTGTGGCGGCTGGCCATGCGCCTGGTGGGCGTGGGCTCGATCGCTTTCTGGACCGTCGTGCTCACCGGACTTTATCCCATCTGGTTTGCGCAGAGCACGCTGGCTCACGCGGATATTTTCGCGGCGGCCTGCACGCTGTGGGGGTTGGTGTACGCGCTTCCCGACCGCGACCGCAAACCCTGGGCCGCGGCGCTGTGGTTTGCCGCCGCCGCTCTGTGCAAGGAGACGGCAATTGCCATCCCGCTCACCCTGGCCGCGGTGAGCCTGGCGGCCGGCTTTCGGGTACGGCCTCCTGCCAGGTTCAGGTTGTGGCGGGAGGCGGCGTGGCTCTCAAGCTGCGTGCTGCCGCTGGCCGACTGGTACGCCTGGCACTACGCCAGAACCGGCTTCCTCTTCGGCAATCCGGAGTACCTGCGCTACAACGCGCAGGCTACGCTCGACCCGCTGCGGATTCTGGTGGCCTTTGGGCACCGCGTGCTGCACCTGACGGCGCACATGAACCTGTTTGTGCCGGTGCTGATGACGGTTGCAGCCATGCTGCTCGACCCCCGGCCCGACGCCGAGGGCCACGACAGGGCGGTGATCAGCCTGTCGGCCCAGCGGCGAATTTTTCTGCTGCTGCTGGTCAATGCGCTGGTCTTCAGCGTGCTGGGCGGAGCGCTGCTGACACGCTACCTGCTGCCTATGTATCCGCTGGTGCTGCTGGTGGCGGTTTCCACCTTTTACCGGCGGGTTCCCTACTGGCAGGGGCTGGCGGTGTTCTCGGCGGCGGCTTTCGTGATGGGGCTGTTCATCAATCCGCCGTACGGCTTTGCCCCGGAGGACAACCTGGCCTACGCCCATGTGGTCCGGCTGCACGAGGCCGGCATCGCCCAGCTCAACAAACGCTATCCAGGGGCCACGGTTCTCTCCGCCTGGCCGATGAGCGATGAGCTGACCCGGCCCGAGCTTGGCTATCTCAAGCAGCCCTTTGACGTTTACCGGCTGGAGGACTTTACGGCAGGCCAGATTGCCCGCGCCGCAGCCGAGCCGGAAAAGTACTCTGCGGCGCTGGTTTTTTCCACCAAGTATGACCCGCCGCCACTGCTGAGTCTGGGTCCCAATGGCGAGGCAATGGAGGAACGATTCTTTGGCCTTCACCACGATCTGCCGCCCGAGGAGATTGCCAGAGAGTTAGGCGGAACGCTGGTGTGGAAGGGGGAAGACCAGGGGCAGTGGGTGGCGCTGATCCGCTTCAACCGGCAGTTTGAGGCGCTGGCGCGAGTGCCGGATCGGCCTAGGTAGCCAGCGTGGGCACGTCGCAACGCCTATAATCAGCCTGTTGTGCATACCTTTCTTTCATTTCGTTTGCGCAGGGTTGGGCAGGTAGCTGCCCGCGCGGGGCTGGGGCTTGCGATGGCCCTCGCCATGACCGTTTGCGCGCGTGGCCTGGCGGCACAGGAGAGCAGCCCGGACCGTTCCGGATTGGACCGTATGGGCGAGGAACGCGGGCGGATTTTGCTGGTGCTGCCATTTGACAACCGCACCGGCCAGCCCAGCCTGGAATGGATTCGCGAGGCCTCGGCGGAGATTCTGAGCAGACGACTGGCCTCGGCGGGCTTCGCCTCCATGAGCCGCGCGGACCGGCTGTATGCGCTGGACCACCTGGGGCTGCCGCAGGGCTTTCATCCCTCGCGGGCTACTGCGCTCAAGCTGGCCGAGACGCTGGACGCCGATTCGATCGTGGTGGGCAGCTATCTGACCGACGGGACGGGCATTGTGGCCGAGGCGCGGCTGGTGGACGTGCCGCGCCTGCGCATGAGCGAGGCGGTGACCGCGCGTGGGGAGATGCGGGACCTGATCTCTGTTTTCAACTCGCTGGCGTGGAAGCTGACCCGGCAACTGGACCCCGGCTTCAAGGGCTCCGAGGAGACGTTTGTGGCCGCCGGCGCGGGGCTAAGCCTTGTCGCCTTCGAGCAGTACATCCGGGGCATTACGGAGCCGGACCAGGCGGAGAGGCTGCGCCGCCTGAACCAGGCCGTGGCGATGAGCCCGGATTTCGGTCCGGCGTGGATGGCGCTGGGCCAGGAGGACTACAGCGGGCAGCAGTACGAGCAAGCTGCGGCTGCCTTCGGCAAGGTGGTGCGCGGCGATCCCAAGGCGCTGGGGCCCGACGCGCTGGAGGCGGGTTTCTACCGCGGGCTGTCGCTGGTGTTTTCCGGCGATTATGCCAAGGCCGAGGAGGCGTTTGCGGGCGTGGCGCGGGTTCTGCCGCTGGCCGAGGTGGTGAACAACGAGGCGGTTGCGGTGAGCCGCCAGGGGCACGACGGAAGTGCGCTTTTTCGGCAGGCGGTGGAGACTGACCCCAACGCAGCCGACTACCATTTCAATCTGGCCGTCAGCCTCAAGCGTCACGGCGGCTACGACGCGGAGGCATTGACGGAATTGGCCCAGTGCCTGCGCCTGCGCCCCGGCGACAGCGAGGCGCTGGCCGTCCAAAAGGCCTGGACTGAATCGGCCCAGCCCAGGCCGGCCAAGCCCGAACCGGCGAAGGCGCCTGTCCCGCCGCAGGTTGCGAAAGCGGGCGAACCGGACGACACACACAACTTGGAGGGTGACGCCGGCGCCAAGCCCGACCCGCTGGAGCGCATTGCGCGCAACTTCGATGCCGTCGCCTTCCATCAGGCAGCGCTGATGCTGGACCAGGTGGACGAATCGCGGCTGGCTGCGCTGACGCCGCTGAAGCGGGCCGAGATGCTGGCCGGCCTGGCGAAGGATTACCTTGACCGCGGGCTGCTGCTCGAAGCCGAGCGGCTGTACCAGTCTGCCGTGGCCGCCGACCCCAAGGTGGCCGAGGCGCACGCTGGGCTGGCCGAGGTGCGCGAGCGGACCGGCGACGCCGAGGCCGCCCGCAAGGAGGCGCGCACATCCCTGGAACTGATGCCTTCAGTGGGAGCGTACCTGGTGATGGGCCGGCTGGACCTTGCGGCTGGACATATGGACCAGGCAAGCTACGATGCCGGCGAAGCGCTGAAGCTGGCTCCCACGAACCGGGCGGCCCAGGAGCTGTGGCGGCAGATCGAGGCAAGGGAAGGGCAGAAGAAGTAGGGCCTGACGGCAGGTCCTGAAGGAGCAGGCGATGGTTCAATGCGTGCGAAAGTTCATGATCCTAGCAGGTTTGGTTGTAGCAGCGGGGCTGGTGGCCTTCGGACCGGCTGCTCCGGCTGCCGCACAGCAGCCTCTCGTGGAGAAA
>JBEKZR010000087.1:0-10797 GCA_049509715.1 Occallatibacter sp.
GGCTTCGTCAAAGGCGGTGAGCCAACCGCTGAAGGCCGCCGCGTCCTGCTGCCAGGCGGTGCGCGCAGACGGGCGAAGGAAGCGGGGCTCGTACCCGCAGAGCAGTTCGTGGGCTTTCATGGCCAGGGCGGCCAGGCGGTGGCGCGGGCCTTCGAGCAGAGTGGCCATCTGCCGGCCTGTGCCGGCGATGGCTGACCAGAGCGATTGCTCCTGCGCGGGGTTCAGCAGCAGGCGGGCGTCCCCTCTGTCGAGCGCGCGTTCTTCCCAGGCGGCGCGGACAAAGTTCTTCCAGTCCAGAATGTTGGGCGCGGGCCAGGCGGTGAGCCCCTCGGCGCGGCGGGCGCGATGGAAGGCGGAGGCAAGGGCGCGGGCAGCACGGTCGCTGGCCGTAACCACCAGGCCGCCGCCACGCAGCCATGCGTCGATCCCGACTGCCCATCCTGGCTCAGCTTCCGGTTGTTGCCCCATTTCAGCGTTATACGCTGGCGGACGAGGAGAGTGCCATCGGGACTTCGGGCCGGACTGCAAACGATGCAGCCGGAATTGCCTCGAGCATTATCGCGCCAGGTGGAAGGCTCTTGCCCAGGGCACCAGGTTGGGCAGTAAATCGCCGGCAGCATGGCAGATCACCAGCACCGCCAAATTCTTCGTTCGCATCCACAGGACTCCGAGGAACATCCCGGCCAGCGAGGTCAGCACGATCGAATACCCAACGGCCATCAACAGGGAAGGATGAGCGCCCAGAGCTTCCTGTGTCGCTGCCGTGCGCAAGTAGAAACCAGGCGCGTGAGCCAACCCGAAGAGCAGAGCCGCCACGACCAGCCCGCCCCAAGGCGACCGCAGCAGCGCCGCCAGCCGTTCCTGCAGCAGCACGCGGAAGAAGAACCCTTCGACCACACCGGTCTCAATCATCAGCCAGACAAAGCTGAGGGGCGTAGCGGCAGCAAGCACCCATACCGGCAAATGCGCTCCGCGAATATCTTCGAGGCCGCGCCCCAGGACGGATTGCATGAGGAGGACGGCCAACGACATCCAGAGTGCAGGAAGGAGATCGCGCCACCTCAGCGAAATCGGCGCCAACTCGGCGAATTTGTAGCGTCCCACGGCCAAGATGACGGCTGCGGGAACGACGACGAACTCCATGAGCTTTATGCCCAGCAACACAATCGAATGCAACGGCTCGGCGCCCAAGCGCGCTACCCAGCCGAACCCCGTTACGAGCGTCCATGCGATTGCCGCCAAGTAGATCAGCAAAGCCGCAGCCTCGATTCGCGGCTGGCGTACGACATAGGGTAATGCCGACACCCGACGCGTGGCCAACATGGCGAGCGCGGGGAGGATTACGCCGAGGATCACCATTGTCGCGAGCGCTTCGCTTGTCTCAAACCTCTCAAAGGTCCGCAACAAAACGAGAGCCGTCGTCCAGAGCGCGAGGTAGGCGCCCACATATATCTGAGAACGGATGGAGGAAGCGTCACTTTCCATACCTTCCAATACGCACACCGCGGCGGGCGGTTCCATTCGATTGAAGTAGCCATGCGCGCTTGTCGCTTCGATCTCTTGCTGAGGCATGCTCCGGGAAATCCCCTCACCGGCAGGCTCGGCAAGCGGTTGTACACTAAGCCTGTGATGCGCCGATTGCTTGCTTGTTCGCTGCTCGCTGTTGTTGTGCTGGCCGGATGCCACTCCGGCCAGAAGGCTCCCACGCAGGCTTCCGCCGGCGCGGCCTTCAAGGTGTACAAGCTGCGCGGCAAGGTGGTTTCAACCGACCCGACAAGGGGTGAGGTGACGCTGGACCATGAGGCCATTCCAGGCTTCATGGAGGCCATGACCATGCCTTACAAGCTGAAGGACGCGAGCATTCTGGGCGAGCTGCATCCGGGTGACGTGATTACGGCCGACGTGCTGGTTTCGCCGGACCCCAACGCCGACTATCTGCTCGATCACATCGTGGTGGTGGCGCAGGCCAAGCCGGATTACAAACCGCCGGTCTCCTATCACGTTCCGGCGCCGGGAGATGCGCCGCCGGACTTCAAGCTGCGCAACCAGGACGGGCGCCCCATTCATCTCGGCCAGTTCAAGGGCCGCGCGCTGCTGATCACCTTCATCTACACGCGCTGCCCGTCGCCCGACTTTTGCCCGCGGGTGACGCGCAACTTTGCCGCGCTGGAGAAGCAGTTGGCGGCCGACTCCGCGCTCTATGCCAAAACGCATCTGCTCTCGGTCAGCTTCGACCCCAAGTACGACACACCGGAACGGCTGCGGGCCTATGGGGCAACCTATATCGGCAGCGGCGCGAAGAGCGCCTTTGCGCATTGGGACTTTGCGGTGCCGGACAAATCGGTGCTCGCGGAGATGGCGAAGTTTTTCGACCTGGGAATGACCAACAACGCGGACAGCACGATCACGCACACGCTCTCGACCACGTTGATCGGCCCGGACGGCAAGGTGGTGCGCTTCTATCCCGGCAACGAGTGGACAGTGGAGCAGATTCTCGCCGATGTGAAGCAGATGGCCGCGCGTGCGGGCTGACACACTCGGCGATGCAACGAGTTTCGTTTTTCCGATTACACAAATTGCAGTTGTCCATTGAACACACGGAGTGAACGACCGATGAGTTACGGACTGAATATTCGCAAGGACGCTGAGTTGGATTTTCTTTCGCTGGGCGCGTTGGTGCACCGGCTCGATCCGGGGATCATTCCCTTCCGCAAGGCGACCGAGTGCAGGATTCACGTCAGCGGCGGCGAGTTCAATGTGGCGGCCAACCTTTCCGATTGTTTTGGGCTGAAGACGGCCATCGCCTCGGCCATGTCCGACTATCCCATCGGCGACCTGATCGCCGAACGCGTGCGCGCCATGGGCGTGAAGCCGTTCTATAAGCACTTCCAGCACAACGGCGTGAACGGGCCCAACATGGCCACCGTGTACAGCGACCGGGGATTCGGCGTGCGCGCTCCGGTGGTCTTTTACAACCGGGCGAACGAGGCGGCGGCGCAACTGAAGCCGGGAGATTTCGACTGGGCCCGAATCTTTGCCGGCGGCGTGAAGTGGGTTCACAGCGGCGGCATCTTTGCGGCTCTCTCGCTAACCACCGCTCCGCTGGCCGCGGAGATGATGAAGGCAGCCAAAGCCGCGGGCGCAGTCACTTCGTTCGACCTGAATTTTCGCGAGAAGCTGTGGAATATCCACGGCGGCAACGAGCGGGCCGTGGAGACCATAGGCAAGATCGTGGAGAACGTGGATGTGCTGGTGGGCAATGAAGAGGATCTGCAGAAGGGGCTGGGCATTCCGGGGCCGGAGGTCGCGGCCAAATCGAAGCTCGACCCCAGCGTGTTTTTCGGCATGATCGACAACGTGGTGAAGAAGCATCCGCATGTAAAGGTTGTGGCCACCACGCTGCGCGAAGTGCACTCCACGAGCCGCCATAGCTGGAGCGCGGTGGCGTGGATCGACGGCAAAACCTGCACTGCGCCTACGGCTGAGCTGGAAGTGTTTGATCGCGTGGGCGGCGGAGACGGTTTTGCGGCCGGCTTTTTCTATGGCCTATTGAGCGGCGAGGCGCCCGAAGAGGCCGTCAAGCTGGGCTGGGCGCACGGCGCGCTGCTGACCACCTTCCCCGGCGACACGACCATGGCCACCATAGAACAGGTGCGCGCCTTCGCCAAAGGGGGATCGGCGCGCATTCAGCGGTAGAGAACCTGTCGGTTCGCGCAAGCAGCCCTCCGATCTTCGCATCTTCGCCGGCCTGAGCCGCATCCATGCAACTGGTATCCTGACCGTATATCGGGATGGAGGTCTCTTTTTGGCAAAGGTGACATTGGTTTTTGCGGTTCTCTTGATTGCTCTGGGCCTGGTTGGCTACGTGGGCACAGGCAGCGCGCACCCTACCGCGCTGATTCCCACCTGGATCGGCTTGCTGCTGGGCATCTTTGGCTCTTTGGCCATCAGCCCCAACGAGGGCCGGCGCAAGCTGTTCATGCACATCAATGTGACCATCGGCCTCGTGGGCTTTCTGGGTGGAGCGGCGGAAATCATTCGCAGCTTCGTGGCCGCGTCACGTGTTTCAGCTGCCATAACCGGGCCGCATTTTGTTTCAATCAACGGAATCGCACTGGCTTCCAAGCTCACAATGGCCGGCCTGCTCCTTATTTACGTGATTCTGTGCGTTCGCTCGTTCATCGCCGCGCGGCGCACGGGGAAGGTGTAAACGCATGGGCGCGATGCGGGGCGGCACGTTGGGCATGGGCGGGGCGCGCTCCGAGCGGTCGCCGCGCGGCGGCGGCGCGCGCGCGGGTCAGGCCGATCTGCCCAAGCGCAAGCCCGATTTGAAGAAGCTGTGGCCGCAGGTCTGGGCGCTGGTGGCGCCGCGCAAGGGCCTGCTGCTGGCCGGGATGGGCTTGATGGCCATCAACCGCGTCGCCGGCCTGGTGTTGCCGTTTACCTCCAAACCGCTGTTGGACACGGTGCTTTCTCCGCTGCATCCGCGGCCCGATCTGTTGCCCCGCATCATCGCGCTGGTCTTTTCGGCCATGGTGGTGCAGGCCATCACTTCCTTCTCGCTCACGCAACTGCTCTCCAAGGCCGGCCAACGGCTGATTGCCCAGATGCGCTGCCAGGTGCAACGGCATGTGGGCCTGCTTCCCGTGGCCTACTACGACGAGAACCGCACCGGCACGCTGGTGGCGCGCATCATGACCGACGTGGAAGGAGTGCGCAACCTGGTGGGCACCGGGCTGGTGGAGTTTGTGGGCGGCCTGCTGACCGCCGTGCTGGCGTTTCTCTATCTGCTGCATCGCAGCGTTACGGTCACGCTGACCGTCTTCGCCGTGGTGGGCGCGTTCGTTTTTCTATTGCAGTACGCCTTCAGGGTCATCCGCCCCATCTTCCGCGAGCGGTCCAAGATTAACGCCGAGGTCACGGGCCGTCTCACCGAGTCGCTGGGCGGCGTGCGGGTCATCAAGGGTTATCACGCCGAGGAGCGCGAGGCCAAGGTCTTTTCTGCGGGGGTGGACCGGCTGCTGGCCAACGTGATGAAGTCGCTGACCATGACCAGCGCGCTCGGCGCCGCATCGACCACGGTGCTGGGGCTTGTGTCGGCGCTGGTCATGTGGCTGGGCGGCCATCGCGTGCTGGGCAACACCTGGACCGTCGGCGACTACTTCAGCTACAACATGTTTCTGGCCTTCATGATCGCCCCGGTCTTCCAGATCGTGAACATCGGCACGCAGTTGACGGAGGCCTTTGCCGGCCTGGACCGCACCAACGAGATCATGGCCGAGTTGGAGGAGAACCAAAGTCCCGGCCGCACGGTGAAAATGCCGCCCATCCATGGCAAGGTGCGCTTTGAGGATGTGGAGTTTGCCTACGACCCGGACAAGCCGGTGCTGCACGGGATTAGTTTTTTGGCCGAGCCGGATATGGTGACCGCGCTGGTGGGGTCCTCGGGATCGGGCAAGTCCACCATCATCAGCCTGCTCTGCGCCTTTCACACGCCGACCAGGGGGCGCGTGGTGGTGGACGATGTGGACCTTGCCAAGGTGGACCTGAACACCTTCCGGTCGCAGTTGGGCGTGGTGCTGCAGGACTCGTTTCTTTTCGACGGAACGATTCGCGAGAACATCCTGTTTTCGCGGCCCGATGCGAGCGAGGAGCAGTTTCTCTCTGCCTGCCGCACGGCCCGCGTGGACGAGTTTGCCGAGCGTTACCCGGATGCTTACGACACCATCGTGGGCGAGCGCGGCGTGAAGCTGTCGGGCGGGCAGCGGCAAAGGCTTTCCATTGCGCGCGCGCTCCTTGCCGAGCCGCGCATCCTCATCCTCGACGAGGCGACCAGTTCGCTCGACTCCGAGTCCGAGGCCATGATTCAGGCGGGGCTGAGCCAACTGATGCAGGGGCGCACGACGTTTGTGATTGCGCACCGGCTCTCGACCATCCGCCGCGCCGACCAGATTCTGGTGGTGGAACAGGGACTCATCGTGGAGCGGGGCACCCATGCGGAGTTGTTCGCGCTGGGCGGCCGCTACTACGACCTCTACACGCGCCAGCATGGGCTGGAGGCGAATCTGTTCCTCGCGCCCGGCGAGGGAGATGTCGTGCCGGCGTAGGCTGAGTGCCTGGGAGACGTTGTTACCACTTGCCGGCACGGTCTCGCAGATGGGAATTGCGTATCAGTACTTGACACGGAATCCCAGTCCCGGCAAACTGAGATTGAAGCCACAAAGCGAAATAGAGGACCGCAATGCGAGATGCAGCCCCGCAAGGCACCTACAAAGTTCAGGCCCTGGACCGCGCGTTTGCCGTTTTGGACCTGCTTGCAGAGAGCGATACGCCGCTGGGATTGGCGCAGGTTGCCTCCTCTCTCGAGCTGCACAAGAGCACCGCGCACCGTTTCCTCATGGTTCTGGAGCGGCACCGCATGGTGGAACGCACCCCCAACGGCAAATTCCGCCTGGGCCTGCGGCTGTTTGACTTTGGCAATCGCTCGATTGAGCAGTACGACCTGCGCGACCGCGCCCAGCCACACCTGCGCCGCCTTGTTGCCGAGACTGAGGAGACAGCGCACCTTTGCATACTGGAGCAAGCGCGGGTGATCTACATCGACAAGATTGAACCTGCGCGCGCGGTGCGCATGATTACCCGCATCGGGACGAGCAACCCGGTGTACTGCACCTCGGTGGGTAAGGCTATACTGGCGTTTTTGCCCGAGGAACGGGCCGCCGATGTTATGCGCCGTATCCGCTTCGAGCGTTTTACGCACCGCACCATCGCCACTCTGGAGGCTCTGCGCGCGGAGATGGAGAAGACCCGGCGGCGCGGTTATGCCGTGGACGACGAGGAGTTGGAGGAGGGTTTGCGGTGCATCGCCGTGCCGCTGCTGGATGCGCAGCGCCTGCCGGTGGCGGCGGTGAGCGTCTCCGGGCCGTCGTTCCGCGTGACAGCGCAGAAGCTGCCGTCGATCGCCAACCATCTGCTCCAATGTGTGCGCGGCATCTCGGTGGACATGGGATACACCTCCGCAAGGCGAGGCAATCGGACTGCCTTGTCCGCATAGTGCTTGAGCGCGGCGGGAGGCGCCGGTGGCGGCGCTCGCCGATGCGTTCCTGCGCAAAAATGCAGGGGCGCGATGTGCCGGAGTGGCCGCCCAAAGCTCGTTTTTTCTGTTACACTTATTCATGTCGCTAAGCAAAATCGCTTCCGCCCGCGAGTGCTCGGAAGCGGCTGTGAGCAGCCAGCCAGGGGAACCGGAGAAGTTTCGGCAAATGGGGTGGAATTGCTTTCGCGGGCGATAGAATAGAGATGTCAAGGTTGTATCTGGGGACGTAGCTCAGTTGGTTAGAGCGCTGCCCTGTCACGGCAGAGGTCGCGAGTTCGAGCCTCGTCGTCCCCGCCATACATTCCGAAGAACTTTTGGAGTGTTTGGCAATAACAGTGACAGTCCAGTCCGGCTTCGATAAGGGTGCTATAAGCCACTGCCTTTCAATATCCGGGTGGGGAGAATCTCCATTCCACGCACGGCCTTCGCCAACCTCCAAATCACAGCGAAATCGGGCCTAAGGTCTTCGATGTTTGCTGGCCTGCGCCTCCGCTGTTCCAGTCCAGTTCTTGACGGCGGCGCGCCAAATGGTGTGTAATGAAGTGTTGGTTACGGTGAGGGAGTTCACCTTTAACCGCTGTCTACCCAATAGGCCGGACAGATGATAACTCCTGACAGGGAATCCTGTTGCGGAGTTATGTCCCGGTCAGTTCCCTGAACGACAATTGAGGAGTTTGCATTGATGACGAACACTTGGGCTCTCTCTGCTCTGTGGGTGGGGTTGGCGCTGGCTGCGACGCTGTTGGCGATCTGGTTCAGGATATCCACGGCGCTTTCTGAAATCGTGGTAGGCACGGCGGCCCAACTGGTCATCGGCGTGTTCCTTGTGCAAGGCGGACTGCTCGGCAACACGCAGTGGATCGCTTTTCTGGCGGGAACCGGGGCCATCGTTCTGACCTTTCTTGCCGGCGCGGAACTCGATCCCGCCATCTTCAAGACCAAGTGGCGCGAAACGCTGGTCATCGGACTGGCGGGATTTTTCGGCCCATTTCTCGGTTGCACGGCCATCGCGCATTTCGTGCTGCACTGGTCCATCATGCCCAGTTGGCTTTGCGGCGTCGCTCTTTCCACCACCTCGGTGGCCGTGGTCTATTCCGTAATGCTGGAACTTGGTTTTAATGTTACTGAGTACGGTAAGTCGATCCTTGCCGCTTGCTTCATCAATGATCTCGGAACGGTGATTGCGTTGGGACTGATCTTCTCCCCGTTTACCATCAAGACGCTGATCTTTGTCGTGGTTTCCGTCGCGGTCTTCTTCGTCCTGCCTTTTCTCACGCCGCGGTTCTTCAGGAAGTACGGCGGGCGCGTCTCCGAACTTGAAGCCAAGTACATTCTCTTTCTTCTGTTTGCTATGGGCGGACTGGCCGTTTGGGCTGGCAGCGAAGCGGTGCTCCCGGCCTACCTGATCGGCATGGTCTTGGGGGGAACAGTGGGCAAAGACCACTCGCTCATCCGCCGCCTGCGCACGCTGACCTTCGGATTGCTCACGCCGTTCTACTTCATTCGCGCCGGATCGTTTGTCTCGGTGCCCGCGCTGATTGCAGCTCCCGCCACCATGCTCATCCTGTTCATGGCGAAGATGCTGACCAAAGCTGCGGTTGTGTTTCCGGCAGTCCGGGCGCATCGTTACGAAGGCAACTCCGGAACCTACTACACGCTGATGATGTCGACCGGCCTCACCTTTGGCACCATCTCGGCGCTCTTTGGCCTGAGTCATAATATAATTACCCAGGCCCAGTATTCCTACCTGGTAGGCACGGTCATCGCCAGTGCGGTGATTCCGACCGTGATTGCTAACTCGTTCTTTCTGCCCCGGCATCTTCTTCCCCACGCGCTAACAAGCAAGAAATCGGAGCATGCAGTTCAGCGGCAGGCCGCCGCAGAATAGGTATAGGTCAAATCCATGGGAAGCACGGTTTTTGTTGGATTTCAAAGAATACTGGTTGCATTCGACGCGTCTCCGCATGCCGAGCACGCTTTGGATGTTGCCCTTTCGATGGCCGGGGACATGAAAGCCAAGCTGTACGTTGTGGCCGTAATCCGTCCGCCGGAACCTGCCGAGAGCGCGGAGTTCAACGCCGTTCTTGAAGACGCGCGCGAACGCTATGAGCGCTGTTTCGCGCCGCTCCGCGAGCGCGCCGGGCAAAAGGAGATTGAGCTTGAGACCGAAATTGTCGTGGGCCACCCGGCGGAACAGATTCTTCACCGGGCGGACGCCATCCAGGCCAGTCTCATTGTTCTTGGCAAGCGCAGCCACACCATCCTTCATCGCTGGATGTTGGGCTCGAACTCGGAGCGAGTTCTCAAGTATGCGCATTGTCCGGTCATGATCGTGCATTGATGGGGAGGAGGAGTCGTGCCCGAATCAGAATCGGAGATCGTAAGAATGCGATTCCCTGGAAAACTGAACGATGCCCAGCAGAGACGCCTGAACATCACGTGCAAATACATTGACAGCTTGCTCTGCGACATGGAACACGCTCTCCATTCCGCAACATCGCAATCACCGTTTCCGCGCTACGTCATCGATATTACTCCGGCACAGGCACGCGTGATAGAAGACCATATAATCCATCTCCGGTCTCAACTGCTGCGAACTCTGGCCTGGCAACACATGAAGCCGGAACCTCCGGAGATTCCTGTAACACGATCGCTGCTGACAGACCTTGGATTTGTGGACATCGCGATCGAGGAACTCAAGCCCAGATATATGCGCGGCTGCGGGGCCGTCCCCGAGGATGCGGTAGAAGGGCTCAATGGGGTGATCAACGAACTCCGTTTTATGGCTGGAAGCATGGAACGTTATCTGCGGCAGGAGTTGGGCGCGGCTCCTGAATCGAAGGGGAAACAATGACCCACTCCCTCTGTAAGAGAGCCGGCCCGACGCATTCGCCTTCCGGTCAACAGGAGCCTGCGCCGGACAATCTGATATCAATAACGCGTAGTACCCCTCGGGTGGTTCTTCTCACACCCATTCACGATGATCCATTCCTAACGGTTTTCCCGTTTTCGATTGCCAACGGTAAAAGATTTCCACGCCGCGATGTCCCTGACGTTTTCAGCAAGTTGATTCCAGGCATATACTGGGCTCTCTTTACCTCGGATTTCATAGCCGGTTCGGTGATCCGGCATTCGGGGGCAAAGAGAGGGCAGGACGGACCGGGAATTGCAAGTTAATGAGAATGACAGCTGATGTAAAATCGGTAGTTCTCCAGCCGAAAGTGCTGCGGGAACGAGAAGCGGAGGCTGACCATGGAAGTGGAGTTCACCGCCAGACAAATGAAGATCTCCAAGGCGCTGCGCACGCAGGCCAAGGAGGGGATGGAGCGCATTGACCGCATTCTGGGCAATACCGCTCGCGCCAGTATCACCTTCGGCGCGCAGAGGCACGTGCAGATTGTTGAGGTGACCATACAGGCGCGGCTACAGACGATTGCGGCCACGGGCAAGGCCGATACTCTGGACGCTGCGCTACGGGAGGCGATGGAGCATGCCGAGAACCAGGCGCGCCGCTACCGGGACCGGCGTCTGGAGCGCAAACGCCTGCCCAAGGAGGAGAAGGTGCTCACCGCCCCCCCGGTGACCCGGCCCAAGGCTCGACCCGCTCAACCGGAAGCTGCCGCCGGGGAGGGCAAGCCGGCCCGCGCCACAAAGCCCCGCGCGTCGATCGCCGTGCACTCGTTCCCATCCCGCGCCGCGGT